>NZ_JAKFZM010000020.1:0-86055 GCF_021654205.1 Leisingera sp. MMG026
CCTGCGCCCGGATCGGATCGCTGCGCGATCCGATCCGCCGGTCAATCCGGCGTTAAGGGGTTCATCAGAAAGGCACGTCGTCGGTGGCCGAGATGAAACGGGCGACCACTTTCTTGATACCTGCCTTCTCAAAGTCCACTTCCAGCTTGTCGCCCTCGATACCAGTGATCGCGCCATAACCGAATTTCTGGTGGAACACGCGTTCGCCCAGGGTGAAGCTGGACGTGGCAGTGAGGTCGATCACCTGATGCTTGTTCTCCTTGGGCTGCGACATCCCGCGCTCGCCTGCACGGGCCTGCATCCGCTTCCAGCCCGGTGAGTTGTAGCCATCGGCCTGTGCCATTTTCACTTCGATGGTGGAGCGCACCTGCCCGCCGCCCATAGTACCACCCGGTGCCGCAGCGCCATAGCCGCCGCCGTAAAGGCCCGGCGGGGTCAGCACCTCAACGTGTTCCTCCGGCAGCTCGTCGATGAAACGCGAGGGCAGCTGTGATTGCCATTGGCCGAATACCCGCCGGTTGCCGGCAAAAGAGATGGTGCAGATCTGCTCGGCCCGTGTGATGCCCACATAGGCCAGCCTGCGTTCTTCCTCGAGCCCCTTCTGGCCGCTTTCATCCATTGAGCGCTGCGAGGGGAACAGACCGTCCTCCCAGCCCGGCAGGAACACGGCGGGGAATTCCAGGCCCTTGGCGGCGTGCAGGGTCATGATCGAGACCTTCTCGTCGGCGTCCTGCTTGTCATTGTCCATCACCAGGCTGACGTGTTCGAGAAAGCCCTGCAGGTTCTCGAAGTTTTCCAGCGCCTTCACCAGTTCCTTGAGGTTTTCCAGACGGCCGGGCGAATCCGGGTTTTTGTCGTTCTGCCACATGGTGGTGTAGCCGCTCTCATCCAGGATGATTTCGGCCAGTTCCATATGGGTGATGTCGGCGTCGCCGGCCATGCGGCCCCAGCGGGCAATGCCCTCGACCAGCTGGCGCAGCGCGCCGCCGCCCTTGCCCTTGATATACCCGCCCTCAACCGCCAGCCGCGCCCCTTCGACCAAGGACACACCGTTTTCACGGGCGAGGCCCTGGATGGTCTGCTGCGCCTTGTCGCCAAGGCCGCGTTTCGGCGTGTTGACGATGCGTTCAAACGCCAGATCGTCGTCGGGGGAGACCACAACGCGGAAATAACCCATCGCATCGCGGATTTCGAGCCGCTCATAGAAACGCGGGCCGCCGATCACACGGTATGGCAGGCCGATGGTCAGAAACCGGTCCTCAAACGCGCGCATTTGGTGCGAGGCGCGCACGAGAATAGCCATGCTGTTCAGACCAATCGGAGCCTGGCCGCGGGTGCCGCGCTGCTGCGCCTCGATCTCTTCACCGATCCAGCGGGCTTCTTCCTCGCCGTCCCAATGGCCGATCAAGCGGAGTTTTTCGCCGTCGCCGGCAGCCGTCCACAGTTCCTTGCCCAGGCGGCCCTGATTGCCGCGGATCACGTTTGAGGCGGCAGCGAGGATATGCCCGGTGGAGCGGTAGTTCTGTTCCAGCCGCACCACCATGGCACCAGGAAAATCCTTTTCAAACCGCAGGATGTTGCCCACTTCGGCGCCGCGCCAGCCATAGATCGACTGGTCGTCGTCGCCAACGCAGCAGACGTTCTTGTGCTTGCCCGCCAGCAGCCGCAGCCACAGGTACTGCGCCACGTTGGTATCCTGATATTCATCCACCATTATGTAGCGGAACCAGCGCTGGTATTGCTCCAGCACGTCCGGGTGGTTCTGGAAGATCGTCACCATGTGCAGCAGCAGGTCGCCGAAATCGACGGCGTTCAGCTCGCGCAGGCGGGTCTGGTATTGGTCATAAAACTCCGTGCCCCGGTTGTTGTAGGCGCTGGCGTCGCCGGCCGGCACCTTATCCGGTGTCAGCGCCCGGTTTTTCCAGTCGTCAATGATATTTGCCAGCATCCGCGCGGGCCAGCGCTTGTCGTCGATGCCTTCCGCTTTGATCAGCTGCTTCAAAAGCCGGATCTGGTCATCGGTATCGAGAATTGTGAAATTCGATTTCAGGCCCGCCAGTTCGGCATGGCGGCGCAGCAGTTTCACGCAGACCGAATGGAAGGTGCCAAGCCACGGCATGCCTTCGACCGCCTGCCCCAGCATACCGCCCACGCGTTCCTTCATCTCGCGGGCGGCCTTGTTGGTGAAGGTGACCGACAGGATCTCGTTCGGGCGCACCCGGCCGGTGCTGAGCAGATGCACAATCCGCGTCGTCAGCGCCTTGGTCTTGCCGGTGCCGGCACCCGCCAGCATCAGCACGGGACCATCCAGGCACTCCACCGCTTCGCGCTGCGCCGGGTTAAGGCTGTCCAGATAGGGCATCGGCCGCGCACCCATGGCGCGGGCCGACAATGATGCGCCTTCAAAGGCGTCCATTTCGTCAAAGCTGCTCATGCGGGTGATCCTAGCCTGATTCAAGCGCGGCGGAAAGAGGACGTTCACAGTCTGTTCACGGGTCAATGTCGGTCCCGGCCAGACCCGTTTCAAGCCCCGCCCAAGGATGCTGCCGCAGAAAAATTCCTTAACGCTTATGTCAGGTTAACGGTACCGCAATCAATCCCGCCTACACTCGCAGGAGCGCACAACCGCATTAATACTAACTACTTTTGGCACCGGAATATGAAAAATAATTTGAGATCCAGCCTTGCGGAAAAGATCCGCAGCATGTCGCTGATCCTTGTCCTGATCGTGGCCACGGCTGCGTCTATCTGGGCCGTTTTCGCAGTACCGGCTCCAATTGTGGACCGGATGCTGGAGGACGACATTCGCAAGCAAGCCCAGCATTGGCAGCAGCGGGTTATCCTGCACCTGGCCGATGTCGAGGACTCCTTTGAAGAGGGCAGCGTCCAGCCTCATGATGCCCACATGCTGTCACTGCTGCCACAGGAGACGGATGTTTTCCGCTACCGCCTGCTGACAGCCGCAGGTGAGATTTTCTGGTCCTCGCGCAGCGACGAGATCGGGGAATATGAAACCAATGCGTTTTTTTCCACACAGGTTGCACGCGGCGAGTTTTACTACATGCACAACGCACTGCCGGCGTATGAGGTGGACGGCTTCCCTTTGCAAAGCAACGGATACGACAGCAGTATCACACGGGAAGTTGCACAGGTCTATGTGCCTTTGATGCATAACGGGCATTTCGACGGGGCCATCGACTTTTACACCGACATCACCGACCTGCGGCAGACCTTCATCCGCCGCGCCCAGCTGTCGCTGATCGTGCTGACCTCAATTGCACTACTGGCTATGACCATTGCGGTCTATGTGGTGTTCAAAACCAACCGGTTCAGCATGAATCAGCTGCGCCAGCGCAATGAGACCGAGCGCGGCATTCTGGACGAGCAGCTGCGGCTGGCGCGCGAAGTTCAGCTGCTGGGGGAGCTGAATGAATGGCTGCAGTCCAGCCGCTCCTTGGATGAGCTGTTTGATATGGTCGCCCGCTTTATGACCCATATTCTGCCGACCGCTGAGGGCAGTGTTTATGTCTACTCCAATTCGCGCGATGTGCTGGACGGCTGCGCCAGCTGGAACGGCGGCAGCCACAAGGACCACATCCACCCCGAGGAATGCTGGGGCCTGCGCCGGGGCCGGACCTATGAATTCGGATCTTCGGAGATTGAATTTGTCTGCGAGCACGCCGAGCCGCATGATGGCAGGCGCTATTACTGCTTTCCGATCCTGGCCCATGGCGAGACCGTCGGCCTGATGCACCTGCAGGCGATCAAGGACGAATGCCCGGAATTCGTCAGCAGCAAGAAGCTGGCCCAGATGTGCGCCGAGCAGATCTCGATGGCGATTGCCAATGTGCGGATGCGCGACCAGTTGCATGACCAGTCGGTGCGCGATCCGCTCACCGGGCTGTTCAACCGCCGCCACATGACGGAGACCTTGCGCAAAAGCATCAATGCCAGCCAAAGCAGCGGCCAGCGGCTGAGCATTATTTCTATCGATGTGGATCACTTCAAGAAATTCAACGACAACCACGGCCATGACGCCGGCGACATGGTGCTGCGCGCGGTGGGGTCGGTGCTGGAACAGGCCTGCGACGGCGACGAGGTGGCCTGCCGCCCCGGCGGCGAGGAATTCACGCTGATCGTGCCGGGCGCCAGCCAGGAAGATGTGATGACCAAGGCCGAGATGGTGCGCCAGGCCGTGGAAGACGTTGTTGTGCGCTATGGCGAAAAGGCACTGCCGCGGATCACCATATCACTGGGTGTTGCGCATTATCCGGCCCATGGCACCATGCCGCAGGATCTGCTGCGCGCCTCGGATGAAGCGCTGTATGACGCCAAGGCAAAGGGCCGCAACCAGGTCTCTGTTGCCGAAAGCGCCGCACCGGTGCCCCGCAATCCGGCTGCCGGGTCTGATACCGGCGGCGCGCAGGACGATGCCAAGGGCGCGGCTGCATAGGGCGTGACCCGGCACCATCGGGCGGCGGCGCTTTTTCTTGCGGAATCCGCACCGCCGCGTACCAATGCCCGCATGGATCTGCATCAGCGATACCCCGGCCTTGAAGACCTGAAGCGCCGCGCCAAGCGGCGGCTGCCCCGCTTTGTCTGGGACTATCTGGACAGCGGCACCGGGGCTGAGGCGGCGCGGGCCCGGAACCGGACGGGCTTGGACCGCATAGGGTTTCTGCCCTCGGTGCTGCATGGCCCGATGGAGCCGGACCTTGCGGTGCCGTTTCTTGGCCGCCGCCCTGCCCTGCCCTTTGGCATTGCGCCCGTGGGCATGTCCGGCCTGATCTGGCCCGATGCCGAAGCTACCCTGGCCCGTAGCGCCGCTGCGGCCGGCATTCCTTATTGCCTGTCAACGGTTGCCAGCCAATCGCCCGAGGATCTGGCGCCGCATCTGGGCGATGATGCCTGGTTTCAGCTCTACCCGCCCAAGGACGAGACCATCCGCGGCGACCTGCTGGCGCGGGCGCGGGATGCCGGTTTCAAGACGCTGGTGCTGACGGTGGATGTGCCAGCAGCGTCGCGCCGCGAACGGCAGACCCGCTCCGGCCTGACCCAGCCGCCGCGGCTGACCCCGCGGCTGCTGGCGCAGATCGCGCAGCGCCCGGCCTGGGCGCTGGGAATGGCGCGCCGGCGTCTTGAAGGGCGGGGCATGCCGCGGATGCGGACGCTGGACAAATACATCTCAGGCGAGCAGGTGAATTTGCCGCCAACCGCCCATATCGGATATCTGCTGCGCACCTCGCCGGACTGGGAGTATGTGCATTGGCTGCGGCGCAACTGGGACGGCCCCTTTATCATCAAAGGGGTGCTGCGCGCCGAAGATGCCGTGCAGCTGCAGGAGGCCGGCGCCGATGCGGTCTGGATATCCAACCACGGCGGCCGTCAGTTCGACGGCTGCCCCGCCGCCATCGATCTGCTGCCGGACATCCGCGCCGCGGTGGATCTGCCGCTGATCTTTGACAGCGGTATCGAAGGCGGGCTGGATATCCTGCGGGCGCTGGCGCTGGGGGCGGATTTTGTCATGCTGGGCCGCGCCTTCCACTATGCGCTGGCGGCACTTGGCACTGTGGGACCGGACCACCTGATTGATATGCTTGCCAAAGATATGCAGGCGAATATGAGCCAGCTTGGCCTGCCCTGCCTTGGTGAAATCCGCAACCTGCAGCAGCGTGAACTGGACTGATTGCACGCAGATTTGGCGCAATTCGGACAAAATCCGAGGAATTGCGCCAAAATGACGCAGCAGTTGCATCATTTGCCCGCTGCGACGCAGAAAAATAGTTACAAAATCATGCTGCAAGTGCAGAATTCCAGCAGAATCTGCACCTGTTAGCGCCATGCCCCCAATCCCCCGATTAGACCGGGCAGCGGGCAAACAGCAGATGAGGAATGACAAAAGAGGCCGCTTGAGAGCGCAATCATGCCGGAAATACCCAGAACTACGGTTGTGCGGTTCGTTAGTATCCGCCTAACACTGCACCAACTTGCACGGACCCCGAGGGTGAAATGACCGACTTCAAAAAGATCCTGATTGCCAACCGTGGTGAGATCGCCATCCGCGTGATGCGCGCCGCCAACGAAATGGGCAAACGCACCGTCGCCGTCTATGCCGAGGAAGACAAGCTCGGCCTGCACCGGTTCAAGGCGGACGAGGCCTACCGGATCGGCGAAGGCATGGGCCCGGTGGCCGCCTATCTGTCGATTGACGAAATCATCCGTGTTGCCAAGGAATGCGGCGCCGATGCGATCCACCCCGGATACGGCCTGCTGTCGGAAAACCCGGACTT
This sequence comes from Leisingera sp. MMG026, assembly GCF_021654205.1. Taxonomy (NCBI): domain Bacteria; kingdom Pseudomonadati; phylum Pseudomonadota; class Alphaproteobacteria; order Rhodobacterales; family Roseobacteraceae; genus Leisingera; species Leisingera sp. MMG026. Next base: position 6,291 of record NZ_JAKFZM010000020.1, read on the forward strand.
TGTCGATGCCTGTGCGCGCAACGGCATCACATTCATTGGCCCCAAGGCTGAAACCATGCGCGCGCTGGGTGACAAGGCCAGTGCGCGCCGGGTTGCGATTGAAGCCGGCGTGCCGGTCATTCCCGCCACCGAGGTGCTGGGCAATGACATGGACGCCATCCGCAAGGAAGCGGCTGAGGTCGGATACCCCCTGATGCTGAAAGCGTCCTGGGGCGGCGGCGGTCGCGGCATGCGGCCGATCCACAGCGAAGATGAGCTGGAAGAGAAAGTGCTGGAAGGCCGCCGCGAAGCGGAAGCCGCCTTTGGCAACGGCGAGGGTTATCTGGAGAAGATGATCATCCGCGCCCGCCACGTCGAGGTGCAGATCCTGGGCGACAAGCATGGTGAGATCTACCACCTGTTTGAGCGCGACTGCTCGGTGCAGCGCCGCAACCAGAAAGTTGTCGAACGCGCGCCTGCCCCCTATTTGACCGATGAGCAGCGCTCCGAGATCTGCGATCTGGGCCGCAAGATCTGCCAGCATGTGAATTATGAATGTGCCGGCACTGTCGAATTCCTGATGGATATGAATGACGGCAAGTTCTACTTCATCGAGGTAAACCCGCGGGTGCAGGTGGAACACACCGTGACCGAAGAGGTCACCGGCATCGACATCGTGCAGGCGCAAATCCTGATCGCCGAAGGCAAAACCCTGGCCGAGGCCACCGGCAAAGCCAGCCAGGATGACATCCGTCTCAACGGCCACGCGCTGCAGACCCGGGTGACCACCGAGGATCCGCTGAACAACTTCATCCCCGATTATGGCCGCATCACCGCCTACCGGTCCGCGACCGGCATGGGCATCCGCCTGGATGGCGGCACCGCCTATGCGGGCGGCGTGATCACCCGCTATTATGACTCGCTCTTGACCAAGGTCACCGCCTCGGCGCAGACCCCGGAAAAAGCGATTGCCCGTATGGACCGCGCGCTGCGCGAGTTCCGGGTGCGCGGAGTGTCGACCAACATTGCCTTTGTCGAGAACCTGCTGAAGCACCCGACCTTCCTCGACAACACCTATACCACCAAGTTCATCGACGAGACGCCGGAGCTGTTCCAGTTCAAGCGCCGCCGCGACCGCGGCACCAAGGTGCTGACCTATATTGCCGACATTTCGGTGAACGGCCACCCCGAGACCGAAGGCCGCGCGGCGCCCGCCGCCGACCTGAAAGAGCCGCGCGCGCCGCATGCGGAGCCGGGCAACCAGCCCTATGGCACCCGCAACCTGCTGGAGCAAAAGGGCGCGCAAGCCGTTGCTGACTGGATGAAGGCGCAGCGCCAGCTGCTGCTCACCGACACCACCATGCGCGACGGGCATCAGTCGCTGCTGGCGACCCGGATGCGCTCGATCGATATGATCAAGGTGGCGCCGGCCTATGCGCAGAACCTCAGCCAGCTGTTCTCGGTGGAATGCTGGGGCGGCGCGACGTTTGATGTGGCCTACCGGTTCCTGCAGGAATGCCCCTGGCAGCGCCTGCGCGATCTGCGCGAGCGGATGCCGAACGTGATGACCCAGATGCTGCTGCGCGCCTCCAACGGCGTCGGCTATACCAACTATCCGGACAATGTGGTGCAGGAATTCGTGCGCCAGGCCGCAAAGACCGGCGTCGATGTGTTCCGCGTCTTCGATAGCTTGAACTGGGTTGAAAACATGCGCGTCGCGATGGACGCCGTGGTCGAGAGCGGCAAGGTCTGCGAAGGCACCATCTGCTATACCGGCGACATCCTGGACCCGAACCGCGCCAAATACGACCTGAAGTATTATGTCGGCATGGCCAAGGAGCTGGAGGCCGCAGGCGCCCATGTTCTGGGCCTGAAAGACATGGCGGGCCTGCTGAAACCCGCCGCGGCCCGCCAGCTGGTCAAGGCGCTGAAAGAAGAGGTCGGCCTGCCGGTCCATTTCCACACCCATGACACTTCGGGCATTGCCGGGGCGACCATTCTGGCCGCTGCGGATGCCGGTGTAGACGCTGTGGACGCGGCGATGGACGCGTTTTCCGGCGGCACCTCGCAGCCCTGCCTGGGTTCCATCGTCGAAGGCCTGCGCAACACCGACCGCGATACCGGCATCGACATCGCAGCAGTGCGCGAGATCTCGGGTTACTGGGAGCAAGTGCGGGCGCAGTATGCGGCCTTTGAATCGGGCCTCGCGGCGCCGGCTTCTGAAGTGTACCTGCACGAGATGCCGGGCGGCCAGTTCACCAACCTGAAAGCGCAGGCCCGCAGTCTGGGTCTGGAAGAGAAATGGTCTGATGTGGCGCAGACCTATGCTGACGTGAACCAGATGTTCGGCGATATCGTCAAGGTGACACCGTCGTCCAAGGTGGTTGGCGACATGGCGCTGATGATGGTCAGCCAGGGCCTGACCCGCGATGAGGTCGAGAACCCGGAAAGCGATGTGGCCTTCCCCGACTCGGTTGTCGACATGATGCGCGGCAACCTGGGCCAGCCTCCGGGCGGCTTCCCTGCGGGCATCGTCTCCAAGGTGCTGAAAGGCGAAGCGCCCAATGTCGAACGCCCCGGCGCGCATCTGGACGCGGTGGACCTTGAAGCGGTCCGCGCCGAGCTGTCGAAAGAGCTGGAAGGCTTCACCGTCGATGACGAGGACCTGAACGGCTACCTGATGTACCCGAAGGTGTTCCTGGACTATATGGGCCGCCACCGCCAGTACGGCCCGGTGCGCAGCCTGCCGACCCGCACGTTCTTTTACGGCATGGAGCCAGGCGAGGAGATCACCGCCGAGATCGATCCGGGCAAGACCCTGGAGATCCGCTTGCAGGCGATTTCCGAGACCGACGTGAAGGGCGAAGTGAAGGTCTTCTTTGAACTGAACGGCCAGCCCCGCGTGATCCGGGTGCCGAACCGTCTGGTCAAGGCCTCGACCGAACAGCGCGCCAAGGCCGAAGTTGGCAATGCAAACCATGTCGGTGCGCCAATGCCGGGGGTTGTCGCCTCGGTCGCGGTGCAGGTCGGCCAGCAGGTCCACGAGGGCGACATGCTGCTGACCATCGAAGCGATGAAGATGGAAACCGGCATCCACGCCGAACGCGACGCGGTGGTCAAGGCCGTGCACGTCCAGGCCGGCACCCAGATCGACGCCAAGGACCTTTTGGTCGAGCTGGAGTAAACTTCTCAGCTGGCACAAAGAAAGAAGGGGCGCCCTGCCGGTTGGAGGGGCGCCCTTTTTCTATTGCGCGGCCAATGCGGAATTGCGCGGGAAGTCAGGCCGGTTTTCCGGCCAGTTTTTCCGCCCGGAAAACCGGGGCGGTCCGCAACTGGGATCACCCGAAAATCCTCGCAGGATTTTTGGCCGTTTACCGCGCCGGGAAACGGTTTACCTCAATGTCAGGCGTTGAATGCTTCAGGGTCCGGCAAGGTTACGGTTTCAACCTGCACTGGCTTTATCCCATCAATCTGGCCGGCCCAGCTGTCCGCTTGCGGTGTGCTGTGGCGCTGCACGCCGTGCGCAAGCAAACCCAAGGCAATTGCCGCACCCAGGCCAGTGATCCGCAGGCAGTCCTTCCAAAGCATGATCCAATCCCTCCTGAAAAGTTCCGCTTGTTTGTGAGTGAAACGCACAGTCTGGCCGCTTCCGTCGCGGCGGGTGCAGATTTTTTTCATCTGCCGCCGGTTTTCCTCTTGCAGCGCGGACGGCGACGCCCTAAATCACCGCTCACCGGATGGCAGCGCGGGCGTAGCTCAGGGGTAGAGCATAACCTTGCCAAGGTTAGGGTCGGGCGTTCGAATCGCCTCGCCCGCTCCATCTGGAAACGAACAGGCCGTCCCTCGGGGCGGCCTTTCGCTTTTGGCGATTTGCGCGTACCCTGCCCCGAGCAGAAATCCTTGTGCGGAATCACCTTTGCGCATAGGAACAGAGCAAGAACACGAACACACGGGCAGAGCAGAATGCTGACATCGGTAGAACTATGCGCAGGCGCGGGCGGCCAGGCCTTGGGGCTGGAGGCGGCGGGCTTTGACCACACGGCGCTGGTTGAGATCGACAAGCATTGCTGCGCCACCCTGCGCCACAACCGCCCCGCCTGGAATGTGCTGGAAGAAGACGTGCGTAAATTTAAAGACGTTGCGGGCGACTATAAAGGCATCGATCTGCTGGCCGGCGGCCTGCCCTGCCCGCCGTTTTCCGTCGCCGGCAAGCAGCTGGGCGAAAAGGACGAGCGCAACCTGTTTGACGACGCGATTGAGATTGTCGATGCCACCCGCCCCCGCGCAGTGATGATCGAAAACGTGCGCGGTTTTCTCGATGCGGTGTTCCATGACTACCGCGAAAAGCTGAAGAAGCAGCTGTCGAAACTGGGATATGAGACCGATTGGCGGCTGCTGAATGCATCGGATTACGGCGTGCCGCAGCTGCGGCCGCGGGTTGCAATTGTTGCGTTGCGCAAAGAGTTCGCCGGCCAGTTCAACTGGCCTGAGCCGCTGCCGTACAACCCGCCGACCGTTGGTGCCACCCTCATCGACCTGATGAAGGAACGCGGTTGGCGCGGCGCCGAGGATTGGGCCGCCAAGGCGGATGAAATTGCCCCCACCATCGTCGGCGGTTCCAAGAAACACGGCGGGCCTGATCTGGGCCCGACCCGGGCGCGGCGGGCCTGGGCGGCCTTGGGGGTTGAAGGGCGCACAATCGCCTATGAGGCGCCGGACCCGTTCCACAACGACATGCCGCGCCTCACGGTGCGGATGGTGGCGCGTATTCAGGGTTTTCCGGACGCGTGGCATTTCACAGGTGCCAAAACCAATGCCTACCGCCAGGTCGGCAACGCCTTTCCACCGCCGGTGGCCGAAGCTGTTGCACGCGAGCTGAGGGCGGCAATTGCCAAGCCGAAGCTGCATGCTGTGCGGGCCTAAAGCTTCCCCGTCAGTCCAGAGCCAAGGGCAGCGCCCGGCCCTGGACGGGTGCGAAGCGTCCTCCCGTGGGCAGGGTCGGGCGCTGCCCGGCCTATTGTCCGGGCGGAACGCTGTATGAAACAGAAACTTCCCGACAGTCTTGTCCGTCCCGGCCACCCGGATTTCACAGTCCTTTGCGAACTGGCGGAGGAGATCACGACGCGTGCAGGCGGTGCCTTGGCGCTGGAACACGACGTGCCGCAGATGCTGCGCCAGTGCATTGACGATGTGATCATGACGCCCAAGACCGGGCGGCGCGCCTATGAAGAACTTGAGAAGACCGAAAAGACCTATATCGGCACCAGGGTCGAGATTGAGCTGCGGGCGCTGCTGCGCTTGCGCAAGGGGCGGCTGGATACCGAGATCCTGGGCCGGGACGTGGACATCAAGCACACAATGGGCAGCAATTGGATGATCCCGACCGAGGCGCTGGACTGCGCCTGCCTGCTGGTGGCGGCGGATGAGGTGCGGGCGCGCTGCTATCTGGGGCTGGTCATTGCCCGGCGTGAATACCTGACAGCTGGTCAGAACAAGGACGCCAAGCGCAGCATTTCGGCGGAAGGGTTCCGCCATATCCTGTGGCTGCTGAAGGATCAGCCTTACCCCGCCAATTTCTGGCGTATCGCGGACGAGGCGGCGGTGGAGCAGATCTTTGCGGGCGCCACGGGCAATGAACGGATGGCGCAGCTGTTCCGGCTGATCCGAGGGCGCCCGATTCCGCGCGACGTGGTGGAGGCGGTGGCGCAGCAGAAGGACTTCATGCGCCGGATCCGGGCCGATGGCGGCCACGGCACCCGCGATATTCTGGCCCGCGAGCAGATCGTGCTGCTGGAGGGCCAGAAGGACGCCCAGCTGATCAAGGCGCTGGAGCTGCCGCCCTGCCCGGCCAGTGCTTTTGTTTCCTGCCGGATTGAAAGCAGCTACCATGCCCGCATGGTGGAACAATCCAGGCATCACGTGGAATGGCCGACAGCCTGACACCCGAGCGGCGCAGTGCCAATATGGCAAAGATCCGCGGCAAGCACACCAAGCCGGAGATGCTGGTGCGGCGGATGGTGCACGGGCTTGGCTTTCGCTACCGGCTGCACCGCAAAGACCTGCCCGGCAAGCCTGATCTGGTGTTCGGCCCGCGTCGCAAAGTGATCTTTGTGCATGGCTGTTTCTGGCATCTGCATGAGTGCCGCAACGGGCGCATTCCAGCATCGCGCCGCGACTATTGGGAACCCAAATTGCTGCGCAACACCCAGCGCGACGCGGAGCAGCTGGCCGCCCTGCAGGCCGCGGGCTGGCAGGTGCTGACCGTCTGGGAATGCGAAACCAAGGATCGGGTTGCCCTGCGAATCCGGCTCAGGACATTTCTGGAAAATGAAGAATAACGCTTATCCACAGATACCTGCGCAAACCTTCAAATTTCCTCTTGCGGCCTGTTTGGGAACGCCCTAAACACCGGCTCATCGAATGGCAGCGCGGGCGTAGCTCAGGGGTAGAGCATAACCTTGCCAAGGTTAGGGTCGGGCGTTCGAATCGCCTCGCCCGCTCCATTCGACAGCCGAAAAGGCCGCCCTTCGGGGCGGTCTTTCGCGTTTTGCAGCCCCTCGGCCTGCAGCACTTTCTTTACCGTTCCGTCATTTTCCGCTTGCAGCAACCTCGCGGATTTCCTATTCACCGCTTCACCGAATGGCAGCGCGGGCGTAGCTCAGGGGTAGAGCATAACCTTGCCAAGGTTAGGGTCGGGCGTTCGAATCGCCTCGCCCGCTCCATTTGGAACCGAACAGGCCGTCCCTCGGGGCGGCCTTTCGCTTTTCTGCCATTTGCCGCTTTAATTTGATCAAATTCCTTTGACGCGACTCGTGAAACGCGACAATTCTATCGGCAATAGGCCCCATGGGACATTCATGGGTGTTTCGCGCAAGGAGTTTGGCCATGGCCCCTGTCATCTATCCCACCACCAATTTCACCGCGACCGAGCAGCTGTGCCTGGAGCGCGGCGAAGGTATTTATGTCTACGACACGGACGGCAACAAATACATCGAAGGGCTGGCGGGCCTGTGGTGCACCTCGCTGGGCTACAGCAACACCGAAGTCGTGGATGCGATCACCGAACAGTTGCACAAGCTGCCGTTTTCGCACACTTTCGGCGGCAAGACCCATGCGCCGATCATGCAGCTGGCCGAGAAACTGCGCGCGATGGTGCCGGTGGAGGATGCCTATATCTTCTTTGGCAACTCAGGCTCGGACGCCAATGATACCCACGTGAAGATGCTGCGCTATTACTTCAACGCCATCGGCAAGCCGGAAAAGCGCAAGATCATCACCCGCGAGCGCGGCTATCACGGGGTAACGGTGGCGGCGGGGTCGCTGACCTCGCTGCCCGCGAACTTGGCACACTTCGATGCACCGCTGGAGGCGCTGTCGATCCTGCGCTCGGATTCGCCGCATTACTACACCGGGCGCCAGGGCAATGAGACGGAGGCGCAGTTTGTTGACCGGATCATCAATAACCTTGAAAAGCAGATCCTGGCCGAAGGCCCCGAAACCATCGCCGCGATGATTGTGGAGCCGATCACCGGCGCGTCGGGCGTAATCGTGCCGCCGGAGGGGTATTACGAGAAGCTGCAGGCGCTGCTGCGCAAACACGGCATTCTGGTCTGGGCGGATGAGGTGATCTGCGGATTCGGGCGCACCGGGGCGGATTTCGGCTGTACTACGATGGGCATCAAGCCGGACCTGATGACATTCGCCAAACAGCTGAGCTCAGCCTATTTCCCGATTTCGGCTTCGGTCATCCCCGGCTGGATGTATGAGGCGATGATTGATCAGACCAACGAGGTGGGCGTGTTCGGCCACGGCTACACCTATTCCGGCCACCCGGCGGCCTGCGCGGCCGCACTGAAAACGCTGGAGATCTATGAGCGCGACAACCTGTTTCAGCACGCAGCGGATGTGGGTGCCTATATGCAGGCGCAGCTGCGCGAAATCTTCACCGATCATCCGCTGGTCGGCGAGGTGCGCGGCAAGGGGCTGATTGCGGCGCTGGAGCTGGTGTCGAACAAGACCACTGGTGCGGGCTTTGACAAAGGCGCCGCGGGGGCTGCGGCGCAGAAGGCCTGCGAAGCAAACGGGCTGATCCTGCGGGCGGTGGCAGGCAATGCTGTGGCGCTGTGCCCGCCGATCATCATCACCAAGGATGAGGTTGACGACATGCTGGCGCGGTTGAAAACTGCCATCGGCACGGCCTATGAACAGCTCAAGGACAACGGGCTGATCGCCGCCTGAGCCAATCAAAAAACGCCCCGGTTTGCGGGGCGTTTTCTGTTTCAGAACACCTTGTAGGTCATCGTCGTCAGCGAGCGTTCAATCCCGTCGATCTGCAGCAGCTGGTCATTGATGTATTTGCCAACGTCCTCGCCGGTGGGGATGTAGAGCTTCATCAAAAGGTCGAAATTGCCGCTGGTGGAGTAAAGTTCGGAGTGGATTTCCCGCAGGGCGATTTCTTCGGCCACCTTGTAGGTGGTGCCGGGTTTGCAGCGGATCTGGACAAAGACGCAGGTGGACATGGGTGCCCCTTTTGGATGGTCAGGAATTTGCGCCCAAGCTCGCACGGCGGCGGAGGCGGCGCAAGAGACCGGGATTGCTGCAACAGATTGGCCCCCATGCACAATGCCGCACTTGAGCCACGCCCCCTGCCCGCCCTATAAGCGCCCCTGCAGCTTGACGAAGGACAGCCCGCAGATGCGTACCGCCACAGTGACCCGCCAGACCGCGGAAACCGATATCTCGGTCGAAATCAATCTCGACGGCACCGGGATCTATGACAACCGGACCGGGGTCGGTTTTTTCGACCACATGCTGGACCAGCTGGCGCGTCATTCGCTGATCGACATGACCATCCGCGCCAAGGGCGATTACCACATCGACGACCACCACACAGTGGAGGACACCGGCATCGCGCTGGGTCAGGCGCTGGTGCAGGCGCTGGGGGATAAAAAGGGCATCCGGCGCTATGGGGAATGCCACCTGCCGATGGATGATGCGCAGGTGCGCTGCGCACTGGACCTGTCTGCGCGCCCGTTCCTGATCTGGAACGTCGAGCTGCCGACCCAGAAAATCGGCGCTTTTGACACCGAACTGGTACGCGAATTCTTCCAAGCGCTCAGCACCCATGGCGGCATCACCCTGCACATCGACCAGCTGCACGGGTTCAACAGCCACCACATCGCCGAGGCGGCGTTCAAGGCTGTCGCCCGCGCGCTGCGGCTGGCGGTGGAGACCGACCCGCGCAAGGCGGATGCGATTCCCTCGACCAAGGGCGCGCTGTGACATGCTGACCGCGATTATTGATTACGAATCCGGCAACCTGCACTCGGCTGAAAAGGCCTTTCAGCGCATGGCGCGGGAGATGGACGCGGGCGAGGTTGTGGTGACCTCCGACGCCGATGTGGTGGCGCGGGCGGACCGGCTGGTGCTGCCCGGCGATGGCGCCTTTCCGGCCTGCGCGGCAGAGCTGCGCGGCCACAAGGGCATTTATGACGCCATGGTCGAGGCGGTTGAGCAGAAGGGCCGCCCGTTCCTGGGCATCTGTGTCGGCATGCAGCTGATGGCCACCACCGGGCATGAATACCAGGAAACACCGGGCCTTGGCTGGGTCGGCGGCGATGTGGTGAAGATCACGCCTGCGGATACATCTTTGAAGGTGCCGCATATGGGCTGGAACGATCTGGTGATCGAGACGGACCACCCGGTGTTTGACGGCATCGAAAGCGGCGATCACGTGTATTTTGTGCATTCCTACCACTTCCGCGCCGCCGATCCGGCGGAGCGGCTGGCGCATGTGGATTATGCAGGCGACGTGACCGCGGTTATTGGCCGGGACACGATGCTGGGCATGCAGTTCCACCCTGAAAAAAGCCAGGCGACAGGGTTGCGGATGATCGGCAACTTCCTGGCCTGGAAACCGTAAGGGGACGGCGCTGCGCGCCGTTGCCTCCGGCGGGAGTACTTTAGGAAAGATGAAAGCTGCGGCGTTCAAGCAGCCGCGGTGCGCAGGGAGACCGGCGCGACGCCGTACGCCTTGCGGAAGGCGCGGGTGAAGCCTTCGGGGCTGCAGTAGGCGTAGCGGCGCGCCACCGCCTCGACCCGGTCGCCGCGGATGAGATCCTGATGCGCCAGGATCAGCCGCCAGCGGCGCAGGTACCCCATCGGGGTTTCCCCCACCTCCGACGCAAACAGTTCCGCAAAACGCGACAATGACAGGCCTGCTTCCTGCGCCAGATCGGCGTTGGCCCAAAGCCGGCCAGGATGGTCGTGCATTGCGACAATGGCCCTGCTGAGGCGCGGGTCCGAGAGGCCTGCCAGCAGCCCCGTTTCAGTGGCGCCTTTCTGGATCTGGTTGCGCAGGAGGCGCACCATCAGCACCTCCCCCAGCCGGTTGATCACCGATTGCGCGCCGCAATGCCGGCCCTCTGCCTCGTCCCGCATCAGACGCACCAGCCCCTGTGCTTCGGCATTGCTGCTGATGCTGTAGTCCACCACCGATGGCAGGGCCGCCAGGAACGGATTGCTGTTGCCCGACCAATCCACCCGCGCTGCCCACATGATCGCACCGGGGTCCGGATCCGCCAGCGGGCCGCGCGGGCGATAGAGGATCCGCACCGGCTGTCCCGCCGCATCTGCCAGCGCAATCAGATTGGCCTCGCCAGGCCCGGCTGCCTGAACGGCGAGCTGAAAGCGGTCCATCAAGGTGGTAAGGCGGTCCAAATTCCGGTGTTCCAGTCAGATTTTTCGGGTTTATGAGACAGTAACCTGCGCGATACGTTTGATCAACCACCACTCGCACCACTACTCACGAAGGACCAATGCCATGCTGATCCCCCGCCAGAAGACCCCGGAGCTGACCCTGCCGACGCTGGACCACGGCCTGTTCGACCTGTCTGCGGAGACCTCCGAACGCGGCACTGTGATCTGCTTTTACCGCGGCCTGCATTGCCCGATCTGCGCCACTTATCTGAAGGAGTTCGACAAAAAGGCCGCAGCCTTTGCCGAGCGCGGTGTTGATTGCATCGCCATCAGCTCGGACGGCGAAGAACGCACCCGCGCGATGGCCGACAAGATCGAAGCCAAAGACCTGCGATTTGGGTACGGCCTGCCTCTCCCGGTGGCCAAGGACTGGGGGCTCTATATCTCGACCTCGCGCGGCAAGACATCGATCGGAATCGAAGAACCCGCGCTGTTCTCGGAACCCGGCCTGTTCCTGGTGACGCCTGAGCAGACGCTGTATTACGGCGCGGTGCAGACCATGCCGTTTGTGCGCCCCCATTTCGCGGAACTGGTGGCGGCGCTGGATTTTGCCATTCCCAACAACTACCCGGCGCGCGGCGAATACACCGGTGATGTGTAGCACCGGCGCCAGCCCTTAAAATCGGCTGCGTCCGGTAATGGACAAGGGGTCCGCTTCCATGCATACGGGGCGGACCTTTTTCGCGTTTCAGGTCCCCCATTGCACATCCGTTTCGAGAAATACGACCATACTGAAGGCAAGCACCGCTATTGCCAGCTGAGCCTGACACCAACGCTGTTCGGCGACTGGTGCGTTGAGCGTGTGTCGGGACCGCTGAATGCGCCGGGCGGTGTTCAGAAGCGGACGTATTTCGCCGCTCAAGCAGAGGCACTGGCGATTTTTGAACGCTTCCGGGACCGGCAGATGAAACGCGGCTATGCGCCGATCCCGGTGCAGCTGGGGCTGCTGTAGGGTCAGGCCCTCTCAGGCTTATTTGATCCGGGTCCAGGTCTGTTTTGAGCAGATCAGCCCGCCCGCCACACATCCGCGCAGGGCAAGAGAGCGACCCGTAACATCCATCTTGCCGATGTAGATCTTATCATTGGAGGGCCGCCAGACCTTGCCCTCGTAAGAGCCATCGCCGTTCGGCACCATGCCGATCACCAGCGTCTTGCCGATATTCGGGGATTTGTATTCGCCCTCACTGTTGAAGGTGCGGGCAATCTTGCCGCAGACGGCAGCGCCGCATTTTTCCATCTGGATATGCGCATAAGAGCCGTCATCCGCTTGCGTCTTCCAGACGCCCAGTACCGGGTCCGCCGCTGCCGCGCCTGTAAGCCCTATTGCAACGGCCAGACCTGCCAGTAGATGTTTCATTCCATGTCCTCCCTGTTTTTCAGGCAGCCTGTCCCTGATGCGCCCGCTGAGGCAAGGTTGACTTCGGGTCGCGTTGCAATTCGGCCCCGCCTTGTGCAAAAGACCGCCAGCTTGATTTCACGAAGGACCGCCCGGATGATCCTCTACCCCGCGATTGACCTCAAAGACGGCCAGGCCGTGCGCCTGCTGCATGGCGAGATGGACAAGACCACCGTGTTCAACGACAACCCCGCCGCCCAGGCGCTGGAGTTTGTCGAGGCGGGCTGCGAGTGGCTGCATCTGGTGGACCTCAATGGCGCCTTTGCCGGTGAGCCGGTGAATGCCGCGCCGGTCGAGGAGATCCTGAAGCAGACCAAAGTGCCGGCACAGCTGGGCGGCGGCATCCGCGACATGGCAACCATCGCGCGCTGGATCGACAAGGGCCTGGCACGGGTCATTCTGGGCACCGTGGCGGTAGAAAACCCGGACCTGGTGCGCGAGGCGGCGCGGGAATTCCCCGGTAAAGTCGCCGTCGGCATCGACGCCCGCAATGGCCGCGTTGCAACCAAAGGCTGGGCCGAAGAAACCGACGTGATGGTCACCGACCTCGCCAAGTCGTTTGAGGACGCGGGCGTAGCCGCGATCATCTACACCGACATCCTGCGCGACGGCGCAATGAAGGGGCCGAATGTGGAGGCGACTGCGGATCTGGCCAATGCGGTCAGCATCCCGGTGATTGCCTCGGGCGGCGTGTCCTCGCTGGACGATCTGCGCGCACTGAAATCCTGCGGTGCGCCACTGAACGGTGCCATTTCGGGCCGCGCACTGTATGATGGGGCGATTGATCTGAAAGAGGCGCTGGCGGTTCTGAAAGCCTGACGCGTCTACGGAACCGGGAGGCCAAATGCGCCTGATCCGCCGAATTCTTGCCATTCTGGCCCTGGGGCCCATTGCCCTGTGGCTGCTGTGCATTGCCTTTGTAGTACTGCTGGGGTTCGGCTTTGGCTGCGAAATCAACGAAGGTTTTGCCAACCCTTGCGTTGTGCTGGGCCGGGATCTGAGCGAGACCGCCTATTCCATGGGCATCCTTGCCGCCTGGGGCCCGCTTATCTTCGGCCCGGTCTCAATGGGGGCCGGGCTTCTCTGGGCGATTGCCGTTGCGATTGACCGCCACCGGTCCCGCCCGCGCCAATAAGGCACGGGAGGGCCGGTCCGGCTCCTTGGCTTACTGCGCGGCGGCAGCCGTCAGCTTGCCCAGGGCGCCCTGCATCTTGGCGATAAAGCCCGCATCCGCAGGGATATCGAGGGTAGAGAGCATCTCTGCCGGATCCTCATAGGTCAGCCAGACCTGGCCTTCCGCATCTTCATAGGCCAGCACCTTCAGCGGCAGATAGAGCCCCGCGCGCGGGTCTGCCTGCATTGCCGGGGTGCCCAGCTTGGGGTTGCCGAAAATCAACAGCTGCGAGGCCCCCAGCTCCAGCTCTGCCTTCTGCGCACCTGCAGCATGGTCGACGCGGGCAAAGACGGTGGCGCCTGCGCCCTCAACCGCTGCCTGCAGCGCATCCATGGTCTCAGCCACGGGTTTCTGGCTGGGTAACTTCATCAGTTCGGCGGCGGCGGGCAATGCGGACATAAGGGCGATGGCTCCGGCAAGAATAAGGGGTTTTGTCATAACAACTGCTCCGAAAATGTACTGTGATAGGATGAAAACAAGGCAACAGACCCCGGCTGGCAATTCACGTCTTCGGCATCGGCAGTTCTTTGCTGCCACCCTGCGGCCGCACAAGCCGCAACGTATGATTGCAGCACCAGTCAATTTGAAGCACTAATTCAAAAGCTGCTAAACCTGCGCTTACGTTCCGCAAGTTTTAGGCAGCTATGCCTATTCTCTGATGATCTGGGGTTTTGTTTATATCGTCACCATTCTTCTACCCGCGTTGGTGCTCTTTGGGGTAACAGAAGCGGCCTGCCGGATACGCCTTAAGAACGCACCCTCCAGCTGAAACATACGCACAGCAAAGACCAAAACGCGTATCCACCGCCATATCTGTTGCGATTCCAGCGTCCATTGCGTACCCACGGGCCAAGCAGTCCGAAAGGCCCGATCCATGCTGAAGACCCGTATCATTCCCTGTCTCGACGTCGCCGACGGGCGCGTGGTCAAGGGTGTCAACTTTGTCGGCCTGCGCGATGCGGGCGACCCGGTGGAATCGGCCAAGGCCTATGATGCGGCGGGCGCGGATGAGATCTGCTTCCTCGATATTCACGCCACCCATGAAAACCGCGGCACCATGTTCGATGTGGTGCGCCGCACCGCCGAGCAGTGCTTTGTGCCGCTGACCGTGGGCGGCGGGGTGCGGACCAAGGACGATGTGCGTGCGCTGCTGCTGGCCGGGGCTGACAAGGTCTCGTTCAACTCGGCTGCCGTGGCCAACCCGGATGTGATTGCCGAGGCCGCAGATCAGTTCGGCAGCCAGTGCATCGTCTGCGCCATCGACGCCAAGACGGTCGAACCGGGCCGCTGGGAGATCTTCACCCATGGCGGGCGCAAGGAAACCGGCATCGACGCGGTGGAATTCGCCCGCACGGTGGTGGCAAAGGGCGCCGGGGAAATCCTGCTGACTTCGATGGACCGCGATGGCACCAAATCCGGCTTTAACCTGCCGCTGACGCGGGCGATTTCCGATGCGGTGGACGTGCCGGTGATCGCATCGGGCGGCGTCGGCAACCTGGATCACCTGGTGGAAGGTGTAACCAAGGGCGGCGCAAGCGCGGTGCTGGCGGCCTCGATTTTTCACTTCGGGGAATACAGCATCCAGGAAGCCAAGAACCACATGGCCGCCGCCGGCATCCCGATGCGGCTGAACTGAAGGGGCACGTGATGAGCCTGCTGCACGATCTAGAAGCCACCATCCTGTCCCGCAAGGGATCTGACCCTGACAGCAGCTGGACCGCCAGGCTGCTGGCAAAGGGGCCGGAGAAATGCGCCGAGAAATTCGGCGAGGAAGCCATCGAGGCGATCATCGAAGCGGTGAAGGGAGACAGCGGCAAGCTGGCCTCGGAAGGCGCCGATATGCTCTATCATTTCCTGGTGATGCTGGCGGCCCGCGACGTGGCACTGGACGATGTGCTGCAGGTGCTGGCCGAACGCCAGGGCCTCAGCGGCATTGCCGAGAAGGCCGCACGCCCCAAAGGCTGATCCCAGGGCCGCTTCTGCGGCGGCGGGTCAAGGGAGGCGCAGCCTCCGCGCGCCAGCGCGGCTTGCCCTTGACGCGCCCCCTTATACACACTCAGCAAGGCTCTGACGGGCAAACTTGCCCTTCCGGGCCTCTCAGCAAAATCTTCTTCTTGCGCCGCGCAGCGGCGCTACGCCCAACCGTGGAGGCTGTCCAAAGGACGGCCGGAACGGGCGGGAGCACCTCCGCCCCGCCGCCGCCTCAAAGCTTCGAGGATATGATCCCGGTGGCGAAACCGCCAAAACGCAACTCTCCGAACAGGCGCTGGTATTCGATCTTGGGACAGCGGTTCTGGATCACCGTGACACCGCGTGCTTCAGCCTTTGCGGCGGCTTCGGCATGTTCCACACCAATCTGCATCCAGATGGTTTGCAGCTCAGGAAATGCCTCCAGCGCCTCGTCTGCAATGGGCGGCACCGCCTCTGAGCGGCGGAAGATATCGACCATGTCCACCGGGACGTCTATTTCAGAAAGACTGGCCCGCACCGTTTCGCCAAACAGCATCTTGCCTGCATGGCCGGGGTTCACCGGAATCACCCGGTAACCCTTGAGCCCCAGATAGCGCGCCACGTAATAGCTGGGGCGCACCGGGTTCATCGACACGCCGGCCACCGCCACCACTTTGGTCCGTTGCAGGATCGTTTTCAGATGCTCATCGCTGTATTCTGTCATGGCCCGCACCCTAGCTGCGGCGCCCGCTTTGGCAAAGGCGGATTCGCTGCCGGGCAAACAAAAAAGCGCCCGGACGAACCGGGCGCTAGGTATGGAACGAGGGACAGTGAAAAAGATCTGCGGTGGTTCCACTCCGCAGTCCCTATTGAATATGGGCCACAGTCTGGAAAATAAAAGAGCACCTCTCGTAATCGTGAGGTGACAGGCTATTTCCTTAGAACCGCAGGCCAATGCGCGCGGCCGTCCGCAATCATCTGCACGGTGTCCGCCTGCCACAGATGGTGGACACCGCGGTTGTTCAGAAGAAACAGCTCTCCGTCCACGATGGCCCAGATTCGCGGGTTTCCATCATGAAGCCGCCCCTGCGACATCGCATAGGCGCAATAGCCGCCAAAGGCCGGTGCATAGGCCCGCGGATTGGCCTCGAACTGCGCCTGATTGCGGGCTGATGCAAACCGCCAGACAACGCCTTTCCACATCACCGCATGGCCGCGCCGTCCGGGTTCTGCCGTGCCATGTTCGAAAAACGCAACCGCATCATACCCGCCGATAGCAACGCCCGCACGGGAAGAGAAAACAGCAGCATCAGCCCGCGCCCTATCCGGCAGGGACACAAACATCACCGCAACGGCCATCAGGACCAGACGCAAGGCCACATTGCACTCCATTCACTTCTTGCAACAGACTTCCGACTCTGCCGCACCGCCGTGCTCTTGCAAAGACGGCATACGCAGATGTGATCAGCCCGTGACGGCCGGCGCCGCGGCCCTACCTGGCGATGGAGGCGTAAAGCGCGATGGCCGCTGCATTGGAGACGTTGAGCGAGCCAAAACCGCCCGCGGCGTCAATCTTAACCAGCCCGTCAACGGTTTCTTTGGTCTTCTGGCGCAGGCCCGGGCCTTCGGCGCCCAGAACCAGTGCCACCGGCAGGTGCTTTTTGCCGTCCAGTGCGGTCTCAATGGTGTCCTCCGCCTCGCCGTCCAGGCCCAGCACGACAAAGCCCATGTTCTGCAGTTCAGCGATGGTATCAGCAAGGTTGCGCATCCGCAGATAGGGCTGGCGTTCCAGCGCGCCGCTGGCGGTCTTGGCCAGCGCCCCGGTTTCCGGTGCCGAATGGTGGCGGGTGCCAATGACGGCGCTGGCGCCCAGCACCTCGGCCGAGCGCAGGATGGCGCCGACGTTGTGCGGATCCGTCACCCGGTCCAGCAGCAGCACCCGCGGCGCCTCGCGGCCGATGCAGTTGTCGGCCAGCCCGCCCCAGTTCAAGGGCTTCACTTCCAGTGCGGCACCCTGATGCACCGACTGTGCGTCAATCGGAGGGTTGAACTTGCGCGGGTCGATCACCTCGGCCTCGACGCCCGAGGCTGCGATGGCGTCCGCCAGTTTCACTTCGGCGTTCATGGTCACCATCAGGCGCAGTTTCTCGCGCTGGGGATTCATCAGCGCATCGCGCACCGCATGCAGCCCGAACAGCCAAACGGTTTCTGCCGAGGCGGCCTTTTTGGACTGTTCTTTTGCGACGACCCATTTGGGCTTCTTGGTCATTTTGCTCTCCGGCAGAAAGAATTTTCAAGGCGTGCTGAAAACTTGCGTTTTTCCGGTTGACGCCCCTTTGGCCTGCTTGTAATCACGCCTCCACATCAGGTGCAACATGCAACTGACAGTGGGCGACAGGCCGCAAGGTGTGGCAGGGGACTGTAACTCCCTCGCGGAGACGCACGCCTGGTTCGATTCCAGGGTCGCCCACCATCTTCTCTTCTATTCAGACCGGACGATGGTGGCTCAGCTGCAGACCGGATGGGCAGCGCGCCGCCCCTGTGCTGTCCGGCGCAGCAAAAAACCCGCGTGAAGTTCGCGGGCTTTCCGTTTGATTTGAAATGGGAATGCGCCAGTCAGGCGGTTTCAGAAACGGCCTGTTCCGCCCAGGCAACCAACGCGTCCAGATCCGGTCCTGCCTCCACGGCCATACCGTCGGCAAAGGTCTGGAACGGCTCCACATTCATCTGGTTTACGCCGGAAATCACCGGAATGCCCAATGCCAGCGCCTCGCCGATTATGGGCCGCATGCCGCGCCCGTCGGCCTCGTGCTTGCCGAATTTATTGACGATCATCAGCTGCGGTGCCGGGTCCGTTTGCAGCGTGGCAGAGACCTGCCCGACCGCCTGTTCCAGCGCTTCCGGGTTCAGGCGGCAACCGCGCGCACCGGCGCCCAGGGATTGCGAAATCCGGATGGTTTCGCCGTCAGGCAGCACCCGCACATCCATGTCGCACAGTTCCTTGTCGTAGCATTCGACATTGGTCTGCACGATGCCGGCCAGGCGGATGCCCTTGGCCTGCAGCCGTTCGGCAAGCTCGCTCAGCAAACGGTCAGTGGCACCGCGTTCTTGGGTCATCACATAGGCCAGGTGCATCGGTCATTCTCTCCAGTCTCGTCTCAGTTCATAGGTGGTCATGCAGCGGGCTGGGTCAACCCCTACCACGGCAACGGGCTGTAGCCGATGACCGGGGTGTGCAGGATCAGCAGGGCCAGAAACACCGCGCCCGCCAGCCCGGCCTCAGCCGCAGAGGGGCGCAGGCGGGCCAGATTCAGCCGCGCGGTATTGCGGCTGAGGCGGGTCCATTCGCCCTGCCCCATCCGCCGCTGTGTGCGCCGGTCGATCAATGCCATGCCGGTCCAGGCAAAGCCGCCAAACAATCCGAACAGGATCACATGTGCCAAATCGCCATTGGCCAGCAGATGCGCCCCGGCCCAGAGCGCCATGGCCGCAAGCAAAGGGTGGCGGCTGACACCCAGAATGCCGGGATCAGCCGGATCAAAGACCCGCAGCCCCAGGCCGCCAAAGCTGAACGGGTTCTGCCGCATCATGCCCGCCACCGCCAGCAGGCAGGTCAGCGGCATCAGCAGAAGCGGCGCCCAGCGGAAGATGTCCCAATAGGGCAGCACGCCGACATAAGGCGCCCGTGCCGCCGCCACGACCAGCCAGGCCAGAATTACCAATGAAAGCAGGCTATAGGCGATGATGTAGCCGCGCTGGCCCAGGCGGCCCACCAGCCAGGGCCGCACCGGCGGACGCACCGGGACTGCGTGGCTGGCCAGAAACAGAATCAGCGCGGCGGTGAATTCTAGCCAGCCCATCGGGGTCTCTCCTGCCTTAGATCAGTCTATCATTCAGCTATAGGCGGGCGGGCAGCGCAGAACGTTGCCCCAGATCAAAAAAGGGCGCCGCTGGGGCGCCCTTCTCACTTTGCGGCAGCCAGGCCTACAGCCCCAGCGCCTTGCGCCTCTCCTCGGCAAAGCCCTGCACCATGCGGTCGGCGATCAAGGCGAGGATCGCCATCGCCGCCCCGGCGGAGATGCCAAGCCCCACATCCGCCTGCCCCAGCGCCAGATAAATCGACTGGCCCAGGCCGGTGGTGCCGATCAGCGCCGCAATCACCAGCATTGCAAAGGCATAGAGGATGGTCTGGTTCAGACCCAGCAGGATCGACGGCGCCGCATAAGGCGCCCGGATATCCTTGAGCATCTGCCATGTGGTGGCACCTGAGGCTGTTGCGGCTTCTATCATCTCCTCTGGTGTCGAGACCAGCCCGTGCCGGGTGTAGCGGATCATCGGCACGATGGCATAGGCGATAATCGCCAGGAAGGCCGAGAACTCGCCGATCTGGAACACCATCAGCACCGGGATCAGGAAGACAAACAGCGGGATCGTCTGCAGCATGTCGCAGATGGGCCGCACCAGCCGCCAGAGACCGGGCGACACCGCCGAGGCAAGCCCGATCGCGCCGCCCATTACCGCGCAGGCAAAGACAGCCGCACCCGACAAATACAGCGACAGCAACGCCCGTTCCCACAGGCCGGAGACCAGAATGGTGCCCAGCAGTAGAACCGTCATGATGGCCAGACCGCGCCCGCCGGCAACCCAGGCCAGCGCGCCTGCGCCGATCAGCACAAAGGGCCAGGGCAGTTGCGAAATACCCGTCTCCAGCATGCCGGCGGCAATCAGCAGCATCACGCCCAGCGCCACCTGCCCGCGCAATGCAAAGACCAGACCGGCAGCCGCACCCGCCGCAAACACCCCCAGGCTCATCGCCGGGGTCCAGGAGAAACCCCAGGTGAAGGGCAGCACCGCCTGGTCCAGCCCGATCCGCAACGGCAGCAGCACATAAAACAGCACGTTGTTTTTGAACGCTGTCAGCGCATCGGCATTGGCAGTGGTAAAGGCCGACAGCCCCCTGTCGACGCTGTCCGCGACCGGGTTGAACAGCGCATAGGCGCCGGGTTGCTGAATGTGGCCCCAAAACACAGCGCTGGCTGCGGCGCCCACGGCCAGAATGCCCCAGGCGATGCGCGGATCATGCTTCTCCCGCCGCTCTTCGGTCAGGGTGCCGCTCATCCGGTCGATTAGGATAGCAAAGACCACAATCACCGAGCCGGCCAGCAGGCTTTGACCGAACTGCGCCTTGCGCATGGTCAAAAGGACCTCCCAGCCGATGTCGTCAAAGCCGCCGATAACGGCTGCGATGATCACCATCGACAGCGCCGCCATCAGGCATTGGTTGACGCCCACCATGATCTGCTGCCCGGCCGAGGGGATCTCGCATTGAAACAGCTGCTGCAGCCGGGTGCCGCCGGCCATGATGGCAGCCTCTTTGATCTCCGGCTCGACCCGCTCCAGCCCCAAAAGCACATTGCGCGCCATTGGCGGCGCGGCATAGATGGCCGAGGCGATGAGGCCCACAACCGGGCCAAAGCCGAACAGCACCAGCAAGGGCGTAAGATAGGCAAAGGTCGGCACCGTCTGCATGATGTCCAGCAGCGCCTGCACCGGTTTGCGGACGCGCGGGTATTCATTGGCCAGGATGCCGATGCCGCCGCCGATGATCAGCGCCAGCGGTACTGAAACAGCAACCAGCGCCAGGGTGTTCATGCTTTCGGGCCAGTACCCCGACGCCAGCACAAACCCGAGACCCACAAGGGCCATCAGCGCCATCCGCACCCCGCCCAGGATCCAGGCCAGCGCCGTGGTAGCGCAGATGACCAGCGGCCAGGGCGTGTTGCTCAGCACATAATTCGCCGCTTCCATCGGATAGAACATCAGCGCCGAAAAACCACGCGCAGTGGGTTTGATCAGCGCCAGCAGCCACTCCATCGCCGCACCCGCCCAGTCGGTTGCGGGCAGCACCCAGGCGGCAGGGAATTTGACCAGCCACGGCAGGCTGCTTTCCAGCAGAAGGCACAGGGCGCCCGCCGCCGCCGCGATCAGCGCCGCCACGGATCCTTTTGTCAGAACCGCCATTACCCCTGCTCCACCTGCAGCGCCGCCGCCAGATTTGCCGGGTTCACTACCCCAACCACGTTGCCTTCGGGAGAGCGCACCGGCACCGGCTCGTACAGTTCCATGCAGCGCGCCAGGGCCGCGTCCAGCGTCATGTCCTGGCGCAGGCCGGGATCATCGGCGCCATAGGCCAGCCCCGCGCCGGTCTCCATCACCGAGGCCACACGGGCGTGCCGGCCCTTGGCCACATCCTTGGAGAACTCGCGCACGTAATCATCCGCCGGACGCAGCACGATATCGGCGGGGGTGCCGATCTGCACAATCCTGCCGTCCCGCATAATGGCGATACGGTCGGCCAGTTTCAGCGCCTCGTTGATGTCATGGGTGATAAAGACGATGGTGGTTTTCAGCTTGGCCTGGATTTCAAGAAACTCATCCTGCAGCTGCCGCCGGATCAGCGGGTCCAGTGCCGAGAACGGCTCATCCAGGAACCAGACCGAGCAATCCGCCACCAATGAGCGGGCAATGCCGACACGCTGGCGCTGGCCGCCGGACAGTTCGCGCGGATAATGGTTTTCACGGCCGCGCAGGCCGACCAGATTGATCACCTCTTCCGCCTTGGCCTGACGTTGTTTTTTCTTCACCCCCTGCACCCGCAAGGGATAGGCGACGTTTTCGGCCACCGTCATATGCGGGAACAGGCCGAAATGCTGGAACACCATGCCCAGCTTCTTGCGGCGCAGTTCGATCAGCCGTTTGGGGCTGGCCTCAACGATATTTTCGCCGTCGATGCGGATTTCGCCGCCGGTTGCGTGCAGCAGATGCGAAATGCAGCGGATCAGGGTTGACTTGCCGGACCCCGAAAGCCCCATGATCACAAACAGCTCGCCCTCCTGGACTTGGAAGGACACATTCTGAACCGCCGGGATCAACCCCTTGCGGCGCAGCTCTCCGGCGGCGTCATGCGGCGAGTGATGGTTTGCCAGCACCTCTTTCAAGGTGCTGCCTGCGTCATTGCCAAACACCTGCCAGACATTCTGGCAGGTGATGGCCGGCGTGTTCGTGCCAGTTTCAGAGCCACTCACTGGGCGCGGCTCACTTGATGGCGGCGTCGACAACCGGGCGCCATTTGCCCTCGTTTTCGGCCATCCATTCGGCGACAACTTCCTCGACCTTGCCGCCGTCCACATCGACCGCGCCCATCATCGGCTGCTGGTCTTCCACTGCCAGAGTGTAGTTCGACAAGATCTCATAGGCAGCGGGCCAGGTTTCCTCAGTGCCGGACCAGGCTGCCTTGAAGATGCGCGAGGGCGAGAAGTCGCAGTCATTCACCGCATTCGGGTTCGGACCCCAGGCCGGATCCGAGAAACAGGCCTCCTCACCCGCCGGGAGATCGACGAATTGCACATCATAAGCCGACATCGCCCAATGCGGCTGCCAGAAGGTGACCAGCAGCGGTGTCTTGCGCTCGGTCGCGGCGCGCAGTTCGACAATCAATGCGGCCTCGGAACCCGCAGGCACCGCCTTGAACGGCAGGTCCAGCCCGGTCATACGGTCGGCGCCCGGCGTGCCCCAGTCGGCGGGGTAATCCACCAGGCGGCCATTGGGCAGTGTTTCCGCGGTGGCGAACTGCATCGCGCAGTCCTTCAGCGCCTCCCAGGCCGGCAGGCCGGGACACAGCTCGGCCACATGGGCCGGATAGGCGATGCCTTCGCGCGCGTTCAGCTCCAGATCGCCGAGTTCAACAACAGTGCCCTCTTCGATCTTCTTGGCGTATTCATCCGAGACGTTCGAGGACCAGATTTCCAGCGTCGCGTGGATGTCGCCGTCAGCAATCGCCTGGAACTGGTTCATCATCCCGGCCGAGACAAATTCCACCTCATAGCCCGCGGCCTTCAGCATCCCGGCGGCAATATGGGTGGTCACATGCTGGCCGGTCCATTCGTTCACAGCCAGCTTGATCGGTTTGCTGGTATCACCAAGTTCCGCCGCCGAAGCAAAGCCCGCGGCAACCGTCATTGATGCGGCGCTCAGCGCCAGCGCATATCCTTTGAAGTTCATTGTTCTACTCCCTGTCAGTGTTCTTGCGCCGCCGATTGTCCGGCTTGGCGCGTCCTTTTTGGAACCCGGCGGTTCATGGCGTCTGCCTGGCCTTGCGGCTGGTCTTGTTCTTGTCAGCAAGCACCCATGGTCCAAGTGTGGCCGGGGATAATGCAAGTATTGGAACATATTACGACTGTTTGTCGAGCGATTGCGGCATAAACTGTGAAAAATTTTGATTGATGGTTCAAGTTTCTGTCCAATCGGACAAGTTCCGGAATCACCCTGCCCCATGCGGCAAACGCCCGCACCCGGCATAGCGCGGCCGGGACCCCGGCTTCAAGACCTGCCCCGCACACAAAAAACAGCGCCCCCCGCCTGGGGCGGGAGCGCCGAAATCGAAACCCGGACCTTGCGGGTCAGGATCGGCCTTTGCCGGTGGCTTCCTCGATAACGGGCATCCATTTGGCCCGGTTCACAGCAAGCCAGCCGCGGGCGGCGCCCTGCACGGTTTCGCCGCGGACATCCACCAGGCCGATCAGCGGCTGCTGGTCCCAGATGCTCAGCTGATAGTTTTTCAGGATCTCGTAGGCTGCGGGCCAGCGGTCTTTCAGGCCCTTCCAGGCCGCCTTGGCAACCCCCCCGCGCTGAAAATCGCAATCTCCGGTCTCTTTCGGGTTTGGCCCCCAGGCCGGGTCCGTATGGCATACCGGGTCGTACTTCGGCAGGCGCACGAATTGCAGCGCATAGGTCGACATGGCCCAATGCGGTTGCCAGAAAGTGGCGATAACCGGACGTTTTTCCCTATAGGCATTCTGGAATTCTTCGATCATCGCGGCCTCGGATTCGGCTGCGACCACATCGAACGGCAGCCCAAGCGCCCGGATCCGGTCACCACCGGGAGACCCCCAGGATTCAGGGTAGGCCAAGTAACGGCCTTTCTTGCCCTTGCCGTCGGCGGAAAAGATCGCCGCGCAGTCCCGAAGCGCTTCCCAATCCGGCAGCCCGGGGCACATCTGAGCGACATAAGGCGGCACAACGACGCCGTTACGCGCATCAAGCCCAAGGTCTCCCAGATCTACCATATCCCCGCCTTCCAGCGCCTCAACATAGCCTTCAGGCGAACTGGATGTCCAAACCTCCATGATGGCGTGCAGCTCACCGGATTCAATCTGCGGGAAAACCCCGCCGAGGCTGGCCTCGACATATTCAACCGTATACCCCGCCTCCTCCAGCATGCCGCCGGCTATGTAAGTAGAAAGATGCTGGCCCGTCCAATTGTTGAGTGCCAGCCGGATCGGCGTTCCGGTATCTCCCATATCGGCTGCTTCAGCGGTTCCCGATACCGCCAGCGCCGCCAGTGCAGCGGCAAAGGCTTTGATTTTCATCGGCGTAACTCCCGTACTGCCAGTCGTCCCACATGCTGCGCTCTGACGCAGCCCTGTTTCCGGGATAACAGGCGGGAATTGACAAAGATTAATACGCGGCCGGATGCGGCAGTACTTTGGCTGGGAAAAAACCTAAAACTTGCCTCAAGTGCGGACAGCCGCCCTGACCGGTCAGCCGGTCTTGCGCGCCACCAGCAGGACCGGATCATAGGTCAGCGGCAGTTTGCCGCCACTGCTGAATCGCTGCCGGTAAGCACCTTCAAAGTCCTGCAGCCGCCTGCGGCTCCAGCTTTGCTGGGCGTGGCCGTTGACACCGGTCCGGCGCAGGTGTTTCAGCAGCTCCAGCGCGGTATCGAATTCCAGCACGGCAGGGCGTTGCTCGATGGCCAGAATCTCCAGGTCTTGCGGCAGCACGGACGGCCACTCCCCGGCATCCAGGTAGCTGGGCGCCGCGGCGGATGACCCCAGCGCCGCCAGTTCGCGGAACTGGCCCCGGCCAAAGCCGGACAGCGCCAGCCAGCCGCCGGGCTTCAGCCGCGCCGCCAGCCGGGCGGTCAAGGCCGGCAGATCCGGGATCCACTGCACGGTCGAGGCTGAGGCGATCAGGTCAAGCTGCTGCGGCAGCGGCAGAGTCTCAACCGGGCCGCCCTCAAACCGGGACTGCGCCGGGGCTGCGCTGCCCAGTGCCTGCAGCACCTGCGCCGCCTCCGGCACTAGGTCATTCAGCAACAGGCTACCGGCCGTGAACCGCTGCAGCAGGTGCCGGGTCAGATGACCGGTGCCGCAGCCGAACTCCAATACCGCCCCGAACCGGCGGGGCGCGCCCTGCGCTTGCAGCAGACCTGCAAGCTGCGCCGCAATATCCGCCTGCACAGAGGCGGTGCCGTGATAGCTGTTCAGCCCGCGGCGGAAGCTTTGGCGCACGCGGGTCTGATCCAGCTGAGGCGGCAGCGTGTCTTTCACTGGAACAGCTCCTCCCACTGCGAGAAGCGGCCAAAGGGGGCGTGCGGCGCGTCGATCTGTGTCACGTTCTGCCCCGCCCATGCGCGTGCCAGATTGGCGGGCGGAAAGATCTTGTCGCCGGAGCTGATCCAGACCTTGTCAAAGCGCATCTGCGGCGCGTCGCCGCGCTGCTCTACCGCCAGCAGCTCAGCCCGCCGCGCAGGCACATCCAGCGGTTCTGCCTCTTGCGGGGCACCGAATACACGGGTCAGAAAGTCCTGGTAGCTTTCCAGGCTCAGCGTTTCCATTGTTCTGCGGAAGACCGCAGGCGGAATACCGGCGCCGCGGTTCACCGGCTGCAGGCTGCCGTTCACCGCCGCCTTGCGCTGGAACACCACATCCGCCCGTCCCTGCTGCCAGTGGGCATAAGAAGCCACACCAAAGGACCAGGCCAAGACGCTGACCCGGCTGTAACCGGACAGATCCGGCAGCTCTGCGTTCAGATCGGTATAATCGCCGGCAAACAGAATGTCCTGCGGACCGTCCAGATGCCAGAACACCTCCGGCCCCACAGCCCAGCCGCCGAAGACCACGATGGCCTCGGCTGCATTGTTCTGCTTGATCCAGCGGAACTCCATTGCTTACAGCTCCCGCGCCAGCCGCAGCATGCCTGCGGTGATCTCGCTCAGCTGATCCGGCGAGGTGATGAACGGCGGCATGGTATAGATGTTCTTGCCAAAGGGACGCAGGAACACGCCCATATCATGCGCACGTGCGTGGGCCTCATCCGCGGACACCGCGTGTTTCATCTCGATGACGCCAATGGCGCCCAGAACCCGCACATCCGCCACATTGGGCAGATCGCGCGCCGGTGCCAGTTCAGACTGCATCTGCTCTGCAATCCCCGAGACCGTGCCACGCCAGTCCTGCCCGGTCAGCAGATCCAGCGAGGCCTTGGCCGCCGCACAGGCCAGCGGATTGGCCATATAGGTCGGCCCATGCATGAAAATGCCCGGGTTGCCGCCGCCCACACCCTCGGCGATGCGGTCGTTCGTCATGGTGCAGGCAAAGGAGATATGGCCACCGGTCAGCCCCTTGCCGAGACAGATGATATCCGGCTGAGCGGTGCAGAAATCGGTCGCAAACAGTTCGCCGGTACGGCCAAAGCCGGTGGCAATCTCGTCGAAAATCAGCAGGATGCCCAGTTCATCGCACAAGGCACGGGCCTGGCTCAGGTATTCCGGGTGATAGAAATACATGCCGCCAGTGCCCTGCACCACGGGCTCCAGAATAAAGGCGGCGATCTTCTGCGCATTGGCTTCCAGCACTGCCCGCAGCTCGCCCAGGCCGTTCTGCGCCGGATCGTCGATCCAGTCCTCATGGATGCGGATGGGCGGGCGGGAGACGAAATGCTGCACGCTCAGCGCGCCCTGGAACAGGTGGTGCATACCGGTGTCCGGGTCGCAGACGCTCATCGCCTTCCAGGTGTCGCCGTGATAGCCGGAGCGGATGGTGGCAAACTCCTTACGCTCTGCCTGGCCGATGGCGTGCTGGTATTGCACCGCCATTTTCATCGCCACCTCGACCGAGACCGAGCCGCTGTCGCAGTAGAAGATCCGCGTCAGGCTGTCGGGGGTGATCTCCAGCAGCTTGCGGCCCAGGTCGATTGCCGGATCATGGGTCAGCCCGCCGAACATCACATGCGGCAGGGTGTCGAGCTGGGCGTGGATAGCCGATGTGATCGCCGGGTTTTTATGCCCATGCATCATGCACCACCACGAGGACATAGCGTCGATCAGCCGGGTGCCATCGTCGAGCGTGATGTGGACGCCCTCGCTTTCCTTCACCACAAAAGTCGGACCGGGTTTGGCCACATTGGTGTAGGGGTGCCAGAGGTGCTGCTGGTCGAATTCCAGCTGGGTGAGGCCGGATGCGCTCATACCAAAGCCTCCGTGATCAGGTCTACCCGGATACTGGCCTGAAAGGCCACGGCCAAAGCGTCAGAGGTCAGCTCGCCCAGTACCGGCAGACGGCCCAGATGCGCCACCTGACCGAACTGGCAGATGGTTTCTTCCACCCCAGGCTCCGCATCGCCGATAAAGGCCACGCCCACCACCGAGCAGCCCGCATCGCGCAGCGCCTTCAGCGACAACAGCGTGTGGTTGATCGTGCCCAGCTGGGTCCGCGCACAGAGGATCACCGGCGCGCGCCAGCGGGCAAACAGGTCGAGATACAGAACCTCACGGTTCAGCGGCACCATCAGACCGCCGGCGCCTTCGGCGACCAGCACGCCATCGGCCTCAGGCAGGGGCAACGCATCCGGATCGATCTCCACGCCTTCGGCCTCTGCCGACAGATGCGGCGAGGCAGGGAGTTGCAGAAGATACCCTTCAGGCAGCGCCGGGCGGCCTGACAAGCGCGCAACAATCTGGCTGTCGGTCTCCTCCTCCAGCCCCGATTGCACCGGCTTCCAATAGGTGGCGCCCAGCGCCTGCACCAGGCCGGCCGAGAAGATGGTCTTGCCGATGCCGGTATCTGTTCCAGTGACGATCAGCGCGCTCATGGGTTTGTCTCCATTTCCCGGGCGAGGTCTTCGAACATCCGGGTGATGACCTCTGCCCCTGTGTTCAGCGTGATTGACAACCGCAGCCGCGAGGTGCCGCGCGGCACCGTCGGCGGGCGGATACCGCGAATGTCATAGCCGCGGGTTTGCATCGCGGCGGCCAGCTCCATGGTGCGCTTGTCGTCACCGATCACCACCGGCAGGATCTGGCTTTGGAAACCGTCCAGCCCGCAGAAGCGTTTGGCCTCGCCTTGGGCATGGGTGATCCCCTGCCACGTTTGTTCGCGGCGGCCCGTGTTCTGTTGCAGCTCAGCCAAGGCCGCCCGCACCAGTGCGGCATTCAAGGGCGACGGGGCGGTGGCAAAGATAAAGCCGCGCGCCTTGTTGATCAGCGTCTCGATCAGCACCCTCTGGCCGCAGATCAGCGCACCAGAGGCACCCAGCGCCTTGCCGCAGGTGTGCAGGCTCAGGACGTTGGGACGGTGGGCAATGCCGTGTGCCAGCCCGCAGCCCAGATCACCGAACACACCTGTGGAATGCGCCTCATCCACCACCAGCACCGCGCCGTCCGCATCACACAGCGCCATCAGCGCATCCAGCGGCGCCAGGTCGCCATCCATGGAATAGACCGCCTCAACCGCGATCCAGACCTGGCCGGTGCCACCAGCAGCGCGCCAGTCCGTCAGCACCCGCGAAGCGTCTTCCACGTCGCCATGAGCAAAGCTGCGGTTCTCGGCCCGGCCCAGCCGCATACCGTCATGGGTGCTGGCATGGATCAGCGCATCATACAGCACCAAGTCGCCCTGCTGCGGCAGGGTCGAGAAAATCGCCTGATTGGCAGTGAAGCCGCCCCCCATGAACAGCGCCGCCTCGGTTCCAAAGAACCCCGCCGCCTCAGCTTCCAACTGCTGATGCTCTGCGTCATTGCCGCGCAGCAGGCGCGAACCGCCTGCGCCCACTGGCACACCGCGCGCCAGCGCGTCTGCGGCGGCGGCGCGCAGCACATCGCTGCCCGCCAGCCCAAGATAGTCGTTGGAGGCAAAATCATGCCCGTCCCGCGGCATCAGCTGCCGGTAACGCCCGCGATTGCGCAGCGCTTCCAACGATGTCTCATGCCTCGGGAAGGCGCCCGCCATCAGCGGCTGCCGTCACATCCCACCGCCATTGCGGTGATGCCCAGACGGTCGAACAGCTGCTGATCCTTGTCCTCTTCCGGGTTGTCGGCGGTCAGCAGCGTATCCCCCACAAAGATCGAGTTCGCGCCGGCAAAGAAGCACATCGCCTGCATCTCGTCCGACATGTCTGTGCGGCCTGCAGACAGGCGCACATGCGATTTCGGCATCAGAATGCGGGCCAGCGCCACCGAACGGACGAATTCGATCGGATCCAGCTTTTCCACATCCGCCAGCGGCGTGTCGGCAATCGGGATCAGCATGTTCACGGGCACCGAGTCCGGATGCACCTCCAGCGTCGCCAGCGCCAGCATCATGTCGATGCGGTCCAGCTGCTGCTCGCCCATGCCGACGATACCGCCGGAGCAGACCTTGATGCCCGCCTCGCGCACCCGGTTCAGGGTGTCGATCCGGTCGGCAAAGGTGCGGGTGGTGATGATCTCGGAGTAATACCGCTCGGAGGTGTCGATATTGTGGTTATAGTAATCCAGACCAGCATCGCGCAGACGGAACACCTGATCTTCCTCCAGCATGCCCAAGGTCATGCAGGTCTCCATCCCAAGATCCTTGACCCCCTGCACCATCGCCTCAAGTGCGGCCATGTCGCGGTCCTTGGGCGAGCGCCAGGCCGCCCCCATGCAATAGCGCGTGGCGCCGCCTTCCTTGGCTTTCCTGGCTTCGGCAATCACCCGCTGCACTTCGATCAGCTTGGAGGCTGAGAGCTGCGCGCCGTTGCGGGCCGACTGCGAGCAATAGGCGCAATCCTCGGCGCAGCCGCCGGTCTTGATGCTGAGAAGCTTGGATTTCTGCACCTGATTGGGGTCGAAATACTGCCGGTGCACAGAGTGCGCCTGAAACAGCAAGTCCATGAAAGGCTTGTTGTAAATCGCTTCCGCTTCTTCGCGGGTCCAGTCGGTGCGGATGGGTGCAGCGTCCAGCATGCTGTCTCCTGTTCTCGTATACCAGTTGGCCATACGCGGATGGCGTTGCGGATTTTTATAGATAATTTCACCACCCTCGATCAAGCATCAAAGCTGCGCTGCAGCGATTTGACCCGCTTTTGCGTCCATAGCGCCAGTATCAATCTGATTTTAATGCCAAAAAATAATCTACAAAGATTCCGGTTGACGCGAGCCCTATGCCTCCCCTACCCCTAAAGCCACGCAGGGGAGTCCCGCTCAAGGGACTGAGAGGCGTCAAGGTGCGGGGCAACCCGGGCCGGCGGCGCGACCCTTTGAACCTGACCCAGTTGATACTGGCGTAGGAAGCAAGGACGCGCCTTTTGTCCCCGTGTCCCCGCGGGGACAGCCGTTTGAAACAGGCGCATTCCGGTAAAGCAGGCCTCTTTGCCTGCCGGTTTCCCAGCCAAAACTCATCTGGTGTCTTTTCTGAGTTTTCGGCTTTGAGGAGCACCAAAATGAACGTCCCCAACCCCAAGATCACCACGGGCGCCCTGCCCGCGTCGCGCAAGATCTATGTCGCAGGCGAAGTCCATAAGGACATCCGTGTGCCGATGCGGGAAATCGCCACCCACCCCACGGCGGGCGAGGCACCGCTGCCGGTCTATGACAGCTCCGGCCCCTATACCGATCCGGACGTGCTGACCGACATCCGCCAGGGCCTGCCGCAGTTGCGCCGCGACTGGATCGAGGCGCGCGGCGACGTCGAAGAATACACCGGCCGCGATGTGACACCTGCGGACAACGGCTTTGTCGCGGGCGACCGGCTGACGCCCGAATTCCCGGTGAAACCCGCGCCGCTGCGCGCCAAGGACGGCAAGGCGGTGACCCAGCTGGCCTATGCCCGCGCCGGGATCATCACGCCCGAGATGGAATTCATCGCCATCCGCGAAAACCAGCTGCGCGAATTGTCCCCTTGCCACCGCGATGGCAACGACTTTGGCGCCAATATCCCCGATTACGTGACGCCGGAGTTTGTCCGCGATGAAATCGCCGCCGGCCGCGCCATCATCCCCGCGAACATCAACCACCCGGAAATCGAGCCGATGATCATCGGTCGCAATTTCCTGGTCAAGATCAACGCCAATATGGGCACCTCTGCCGTCACCTCCTCGATGGAGGAAGAAGTGGACAAACTGGTCTGGTCGATCCGCTGGGGCGCTGACACGGTGATGGATCTGTCGACGGGCCGCAACATCCACAACACCCGCGAATGGATCATCCGCAACTCGCCTGTCCCGATTGGCACCGTGCCGATGTATCAGGCGCTGGAGAAGGTGAACGGCATCGCCGAAGACCTGACCTGGGAAGTGTTCCGCGACACCCTGATTGAACAGGCGGAGCAAGGCGTCGATTACTTCACCATCCACGCAGGCGTGCGGCTGCACATGGTGCCGATGACTGTTGAGCGGGTGACCGGGATTGTGTCGCGCGGCGGCTCGATCATGGCCAAGTGGTGCCTGCATCACCACAAGGAGTCGTTCCTGTACGAGCATTTCGAGGAAATCTGCGACATCTGCCGCCAGTATGATGTGTCCTTCTCGCTGGGTGACGGGTTGCGCCCCGGCTCCATCGCTGATGCCAATGACGAAGCGCAGTTTGCCGAGCTGGAGACCCTGGGCGAGCTGACCAAGATCGCCTGGGCCAAGGATTGTCAGGTGATGATCGAAGGGCCGGGCCATGTCGCCATGCACAAGATCAAGGAGAACATGGACAAGCAGCTGGAGTGCTGCCACGAGGCGCCGTTCTACACGCTTGGGCCGCTGACCACCGACATTGCGCCGGGCTATGACCACATCACCTCCGGCATCGGGGCCGCCATGATCGGCTGGTTCGGTTGTGCGATGCTGTGCTACGTGACGCCCAAGGAACACCTCGGCCTGCCCGACCGCGACGACGTCAAGGTGGGTGTGATCACCTATAAGATCGCCGCCCATGCGGCCGACCTCGCCAAGGGTCTGCCGGGTGCGCAGCGCCGCGATGATGCGCTTTCACGCGCGCGGTTCGAATTCCGCTGGGAGGACCAGTTCAACCTGTCTCTGGACCCGGACACCGCGCGCGAGTTCCACGACCAGACCCTGCCGAAAGAGGCGCATAAGGTGGCGCATTTCTGCTCCATGTGCGGGCCCAAGTTCTGCTCGATGCGGATCAGCCACGACATCCGCGCCGAGGCGCAGAAGGAAGGCATGGAGGCGATGGCCGCCAAGTTCCGCGAAGGCGGCGAGCTGTATGTGCCTGCGCCCGGCGAAGCTGGGAAAGCGGCGGAACCGGCGGAATGATCACCATCGCAGGCGCAGGCCTTGCCGGCCTCGCCTGCGCCTATGAGCTGGCGCAGCGCGGGGCCAAGGTCACGGTCTATGAACGGGGGAATACCTCCGGGGACAGCAGCGTCGCGCGCTTTGCCGGCGGCATGCTGGCGCCCTGGTGCGAACGCGAAAGTGCCGAGGAGCAAGTGATAACTCTCGGCAGCCGCGCCTTCGGCTGGTGGGCCAGGGTCACACCGGTGCACAGGCGCGGCACGCTGGTGGTGGCGCCGGCCCGCGACCGGGCGGAACTCACGCGCTTTGCCCGCCGCACTACAGGCCACCGGGGGGTGGACGGAGCAGAGATCACCGGGCTGGAGCCCGCGCTGGAGGGGCGGTTTTCGCAAGGATTGTTCTTTGATGGCGAGGCCCATCTGGATCCGCGCCGCGCCTTGCGGGACCTCAGCGCCAAGGTACAGGTGATGGGGGTGGACATCCGCTATGGCACCCCCGCCCCGGCCGGCGTCACGCTGGATTGCACCGGCATCGCCGCACCCCTGCCCGGCCTGCGCCCGGTGCGCGGCGAGATGGCAATCCTGCATTGCCCCGAGGTGCAGATCAGCCGCACCCTGCGGCTGCTGCACCCGCGGATGCCACTGTATCTGGTGCCCCGCGGGGACGGGCATTTCATGATCGGCGGCACCATGATCGAAAGCAGCTCGGACCGGGCCATCACCCTGCGCTCACTCAGCGAACTGCTGAATGCCGCCTTTACCCTGCACCCCGCATTCGCCGAGGCCAGCGTGGCGGAGACCGGCGCAGGCCTGCGCCCGGCCTATCCCGACAACCTGCCGCGGCTGATCGAACAGGACGGCACGCTCTACCTCAACGGGCTTTACCGCCACGGCTTTCTGCTGGCGCCCGCGATGGCGCAGCAAGCCGCGGACCAACTGTTACCGGAGACCACAGATGAAAATCATCGTGAACGCCAGACCGCATGACGTATCCGCAACCGACCTCCAGTCTGCGCTGCACGAGCTGGGCTTTGCCTGCTCCTCGGTTGCGACCGCGCTGAACGGCCGTTTTGTGGCCCGCAGCAACCGGGACAGCGTACAGCTGACTGAGGGCGACCAACTGGAAGTCCTGGCACCGATGCAAGGAGGCTGAGATGCAATTCTACGGAACAGAGATTGGTTCACGCCTGCTGCTGGGCACTGCGCAATACCCCTCGCCTGCCGTGCTGGCGGAGGCAGTGAAATCCAGCGGCACCGGGATCATCACCGTCAGCTTGCGCCGCGAAACCGCTGATGGCACGGGCGCCGGGTTTTGGGAGACCTTGCGCGAAACCGGCTGCCGGATCCTGCCCAACACTGCCGGCTGCCATTCGGTGCAGGAGGCGGTGACCACGGCGCATATGGCGCGGGAGCTGTTTGATACCCCATGGATAAAGCTGGAGGTGATCGGCCATTCCGACACCCTGCAGCCGGACGTGTTCGGGCTGGTTGAGGCGGCGCGGATCCTAAGCGATGAGGGCTTTCAGGTCTTTCCCTACACCACCGATGATCTGGTGGTGGGCGAGCGGTTGCTGGCGGCGGGTTGCGAGGTTCTGATGCCCTGGGGGGCGCCGATCGGCTCGGGCCAGGGGTTGCGCAACCCGGATGCCTTGCGGGCGATGCGGGCGCATTTTCCCGGCGTGCCGCTGATTGTGGATGCCGGCATCGGGCGGCCCTCGGACGCCGCACAGGCGATGGAACTGGGCATGGATGCGGTGCTGCTGAATACAGCCGTGGCCAAGGCCGGCCGCCCGGCAGCGATGGCCGCGGCCATGGCGCTGGCAATTGAGGCCGGGCGCGCGGGCTATGAGGCCGACCCGATGGAGCGGCGTGACATGGCGGTGCCCTCAACCCCTGTACTTGGCTTGGCGGAGTTTGCCTGATGGAACGTTTCTACCTGATCACGGGCCACGTCGGCCGGCTGGAACTGCTGGTGCCCCAAGGGGCCAAGCTGGTGCAACTGCGGATCAAGGACGAACCTGAGACTGAGGTGCGGCGCCAGATTGCCCGGGCGCGGGATTTCTGCGCAGTGCATGACGCGCAGCTGGTGGTCAATGACCACTGGCAGGCGGCGCTGGATCTGAACTGCAACTTTGTGCACCTGGGGCAGGAAGACATGGACACGGCGGATTTCGCTGCGCTGCGCCGCAAGGGCGTCCGCTTTGGCCTGTCCACCCATGACGAAAGCGAGCTGGAGCGCGCGCTGTCGTTCGGGCCGGAATATGTGGCGCTGGGGCCGGTTTATCCGACGCTGCTGAAGAAGATGAAGTGGGACCCGCAGGGGCTGGAGCGGGTGACGCGCTGGAAACAGATGGCCGGGGATACGCCGCTGGTGGCGATTGGCGGCCTGACGCCCGAGCGGCTGGCCGGGGTGTTTGCTGCCGGTGCGGACAGCGCTGCGGTGGTGACAGACATCCAACTGGCTGATGATCCCGAAGCGCGCACCCGCGAATGGGTGGCGGCCTGCCGGCGCAAGGCGGCAGCATGAGCCGCTACGCCCGCCAGATGATCCTGCCGGAGGTCGGTGCCGCGGGGCAGGAACGGCTGGCCCGATCGCATGTTCTGGTTGTGGGCGCCGGGGGTCTCGGCAGTCCGGTGCTGCAGTATCTCGGCGGCGCAGGCGTGGGGTGCATCACCGTGATGGACGGCGATAAGGTGGAAGAAAGCAACCTGCACCGGCAGGTTCTTTATACTATGGGCGACGTTGGCCAGCCCAAGGCAGAGGCCGCCCGGCGGCACTTGCTGGCGGCCAATCCGTCCTTGCACGTGACAGCGCGGGTTGACTGCCTGGATGCGGCCAATGCCGCCGCGATGGTGGATGCGGCGGATCTGGTGGTGGATGCGGCGGATAGTTTTGCAGTGTCCTATATCCTGTCGGATGCATGCCGGGCGCAGGGCAAGATGCTGATCTCGGCCTCGGCGCTGGGGCAGTCGGGCTATGCCGGGGGATTTTGCGGCGGCGGGCCATCCTTGCGTGCTGTATTCCCGGACCTGCCCGCGCAGGCGGCGACCTGTGCAACTGCAGGCGTGATGGGGCCGGCCGTTGGCATGATCGGTGCGCTTCAGGCACAGCTGGCCCTGAAGTCCCTGCTGAATCACCAGCCGTCCCCGCGGGGACAATTATTTGTTTTCCGGCTCCAGGACCTGCAGGTCAGCAGCTTCCGCTTTGATGAGGCGGAAGAACCGGCGGACGCCCTGCCCTTTGTCGCGGCCTCGCATATTACTGCCGCGGATACGGTGATCGAACTGCGCGATGCCGCTGAGGCGCCCGGATTGCCCGCATCCCAGGCCCGCCGGATTGCCCGCGCCGATCTGCTGGCGGCAGAGCTGCCGCGCAAGGGTCGGATTGTGCTGTGCTGCCACACCGGCCTGCGCGCTTGGGGCGCGGCCTCGGATCTGAAGGCTGCGGGCTATGGCGACCTCGCCCTGCTGGCGGCTGGCGGCAGCGCATGACCGCGATCCTGGCGATTGGCGGAACCGACAGCAGCGGCGGCGCCGGCCTCACCCGCGATACAGCCATGGCTGCAGAGTTCGGGGTGACGCTGCGCCCGGTGGTGACGGCTGTGACGGTGCAGACCGATGCGGCGGTCCTGGCCATTCACCCCAGCACGCCGCAAGCCGTTGCAGACCAGGCGCAGGCAGCCTTGGCCGCATTGCCTGCACCCGCGGCAGCCAAGATCGGAATGCTGGGGTCTGCCGCAGCGGCCAGCGCGGTTGACGCGGCCCTGCCCCGGGAGATGCCTATCGTGCTGGATCCGGTTCTGAAAGCAAGTTCCGGCGGCAGGCTGATGGCGGCAGACGGCTTTGGCGCATTGCTGCTGCGGGCGGCCTTAGTCACCCCGAACCTGGCAGAGCTGGAAGTGCTTTCCGGCTCAGCCGGCAGCATTGAGGCGCAGGCGGCGCAGCTGCTGGCACGGGGAGTGCGGGCGGTGCTGGTCAAGGGCGGCCATGGCACCGGTGCTGAAAGCACTGATGTGCTGTTTACCGCCGGTGGCGCGGCAACACCTTTTGCCGCGGCGCGGTTGCCGGGTTCCAAACGCGGCACGGGATGCAGCCTGGCCACCGCAATCGCCTGCTGCCTGGCCAGGGGAGAGACCTTGCCGGAGGCCTGCCGCCTGGGCAAAGCCGCCGTCCGCCGCTGGCTTGGCCGCTGAAGCCTGGCAGGTCGCTGACAGACGGTTTTGCGGCTGGTTCGGAACGGAGCCGCCTGACACAGTTTTTTAGTCTGGCAAGCGTGCCTTAACTGCCAGCACCGGAAACCAGCCGCATGACCGACATCACCGCCCTTACCGCCGAGGACATGGCCGCCAGGCTGCGAAGCCGCAGCCTGAGTGCCCGCGAGGTTCTGGCCGCGCATAAGGCGCAGACCGAGGCGCGCAACAGCACTGTCAACGCCTTTGTCACCCTGGACTGGGACGCGGCAGAGGCGCGCGCCGCAGAACTGGACGCGATGGCGGCATCGGGCGCATTTGCCGGACCGCTGCACGGCTTGCCGGTTGCCATCAAGGATTGCTTTGAGACCAAGGGCTTGCGCACCACCTGGGGGTCCAGGAGCTTTGAAGCCCATGTGCCGGGTTATGATGCCCTGCACGTGGCCCGCCTGCGCGCGGCAGGCGCAGTGATCACCGGCAAAAGCAACACGCCTGAGTTCACCTTTTCCGGCCAGACCAGCAATCTGCTGGCCGGCACCACCCGCAACCCGCTGGATCCGGAAAAGACAGTGGCCGGCAGCTCCGGCGGCGCGGCGGCGGCGCTGGCGGCAAACATGGTGGCGCTGGCCGATGGCTCGGATCTGGGCGGCAGCACCCGCACCCCCGCCGCCTGGTGCGGTGTCGTGGGTTACCGGCCGACCCCGGGCCTTATCCCCTATGACCCGAACCCGGCGCCGTTTGACGGGCTGTCGGTGCCCGGTCCGATGGCGCGGAGCGTGCGCGATCTGGTGCTGATGC
Organism: Leisingera sp. MMG026; assembly: GCF_021654205.1. Classification (NCBI taxonomy): domain Bacteria; kingdom Pseudomonadati; phylum Pseudomonadota; class Alphaproteobacteria; order Rhodobacterales; family Roseobacteraceae; genus Leisingera; species Leisingera sp. MMG026. The sequence continues at coordinate 43,857 of NZ_JAKFZM010000020.1, forward strand.
TGGAAGCCATGCAGGGCAATACACCCCGCCAGCCGCTGGGCTTCTGGCAGGACCTGCCGCGGCTTGCCGGCCTGGAAGAGGCGCCGCCCCGCAGCGCAGGCAGGGTTGCCCTGTCGCTGTCCCCTTTTGGCGCCTGCGTTGACGCGTCGGTGCAGGCAGCAATTGCCCCGGCGGAGGCTCTGTGCCGGGGCCTCGGCTGGCAGGTCGCGGCGGACGCCCCCGGTCTGGCGCCGCTTTTGGCGCATGGCGGTATTATCCGCGGCCAATGCGCGCTGCAGATCCAAACGCAGCTGCAGCCGGACATGGCACTGGCAGGCGAGAGTTTCCGCACCGCCTGCGCTCAGGCCGAAGGGCGCAGCCTGGCGGAGCTGATCGCCTACCAGAAGACCCGCGCCGCGGTTTGGGCGGATGTCACCAGCTTTTTCGAGCGCTACGACTTTGCCCTCTGGCCCACGGCCACGGGGATGCCCTTCTCTGCCGGCCTGCGTGACGGCGAACTGACCGAAGACTGGCGCACCGTGACGCTTACCCCGCCGCTGGAGCTGCCTTCCATTTCGATCCCCTTTGGCACCTCGTCGGACGGAATGCCTGCCGGGCTGCATATCACCGGCCCCAAGGGCTCGGATGCGCGGCTGCTGCAATTCGCCCGCAGTATTGAACGTTCGGGCCGGACCTGAGCCACTGGCAATAAATGCAGGAGGGCAAGCCGTTTCATTGCAATCACGGCAAATTTCACGCTGCCTTGTTTGAGGGAACAGCGGCCGTTCACACAGGCCGCAGTGAAAGAGAAATGGGCGGTAACCGAAGTCTAAAACAACCTCCTGGCCATCGTGCTCACCGGTGACTTCCTGTCGGAGGGTCAAGCCGGATTCACCCCCCAAACCGCAGCCAAGTGCCAGGGCGATATCACCGGTGATCTTACGGTCGTTTCCAGTGCTGGGGCCTTGCTGGCAAGCGAGGTACGCAAGTCATGATCCAGCCCTTCCGTAAGAAGCCCGAAATTGAACAGCGCAGCCTGCAAACAGGCCTGACGCCGCAACACATCGGCATGCGCCGCCGCAACCTTGTCCCGGATGGCTCAGCGGCTCTGTCAGCCACGGTTCAGGTAATCACCAGCCTTCTAACTGTAGGTGCTGCTCCGAGTGCCTAAGACGAATTTTGTCGGTCTTTGGTCGAAGCCGGCATAGGTCAAATTCAATTGCCGTAAGAGCAATCTACAACGTCACATCTAAGTCTTTGAAAAGATGGTGCCCCCACACGGACTCGAACCGCGGACCTACTGATTACAAATCAGTTGCTCTACCAGCTGAGCTATAGGGGCACTCACATTCACAGGCGTCCAGATCCGGGGCCGGCGCGCGACCATGAAGCTAGCATGTCCGATGGAAAAGATCTCCCCGCCGGGCCTGCTGGGCGACTGGTACTAAAGTACAGAATGACCGTCAAGCCGGTTTGAAACCCAAATCGCGAAACTGCGAAAACCTCCCGCCAGGCAGCGCAGAACCAAACCCAGCAGTCCTCCGGGGGGAACGCCGACAGCCGGGACTGGCCGCCACGGCAGCGCGGCAGCCCCCGTAACGCAAAACCGGCGCAATCCCAGCGCAAACCGCAGGTTTGACCTCCCTGCCGCTGCGCATTACTTCTGAAGGCAATAAACCCGGATAAACAGGTCGGATCATGCAGGTCATCATTCACTGCGGGGCGCACGCCACCGAAGAAGATCTGCTGCTGAAGGCGCTGCTGAAGAATGCCGGCGCCTTGTCGGAACAGGGCACGGCGGTGCCAGGGCCCGGCCGCTACCGGTCCTTGCTGAAAGACTGCCTGGCGGCGATGAAAAACGGCAGCGCCGCCAAGGACGCGCCGGAGATGCTGTGGGACGCGATCCTGGATGACCGCCAGGCGGACCGGGTGATTCTCTCCAACCCGCATTTCTTCGGCTCGCCGCGGCATGCGCTGCAGGACGGACGCCTGTATCCTGAGGCCGGGGACCGGCTGCAGGCGCTGCAGGCGCTGTTTCCCTATGATCAGCCGGAAATCTTCATGGCGCTGCGCAACCCGGCGACATTCCTGCCCGCGATGTTTGCAAAGTCCAGCCGGTCCATCGTGCAGAACGCATTGCAGGGCAGCGACCCGGTGCAGCTGCGCTGGTCCGGACTGCTGGCGCAGATGCGGGATATGGTGCCCGGCATGCCGGTCACCGTCTGGTGCTATGAGGATCTGCCGCTGATCTGGGGCCAGGTGCTGCGGGACCTCGGCGGGATGGAAATCAATGCGCCGGTCAAAGGCGGGATGGACCTGCTGGCCACCCTGATGCAGCCTGCCGGCATGGAGCGGTTGCGCGCCTATCTTGCAGAGAATCCGGATCTTACGGAAATCCACAAACGCCGTGTCTATGCCGCCTTTCTGGACAAGTTTGCGATGGAGGACGCGCTGGAGGAGGAGCTGGACCTTCCCGGCTGGACCACCGTGCTGGTGGAAGAGATGAGCGAGCGGTACGAAGAAGATCTCTATCTCATCCAGCGGATGCCCGGCGTCACCCTGATTGCGCCCTGATTGCTGCCAGGCGGGCTGGCCTGCCTGGCCTGCCTGGCCTGCCTCTGCGAGGCGGAACGCGCATAGCAGAAATGGATTGCGTCGCCGCCGCCGGGGGCCCTGGGGAGCAGGACCCCGCGCCAGGCTCACTGCTGGGGTTGGCCGTTGCGTCCAAAAACCAAATCTTCAGTGCTCAGGTCATCATAGGTAACCTCGACCGCGATCTGCTGGATGGAACCCAGAGGATAGCTGCGGTAGGGCATCCCGTCTTCGTCCTTGATCATATTCGGAAAGCCTTCCTCCAGGTGGCAGTCCGGCAGTGGCCAGATTTCCGGCGGATTGCCGTTGATCCCCAGCTTGACCTGCACCAGCCCGCAGCGCCAGGACCACAGGTGGGTCACATAGAGCAGATCCTGGCCATTGAATTCGCGCACATGGATCCAGTTGGCCCGGGTCGCTGCCAGAATCGGCTTCACTTCCAACGCAGTCGTAAAACGCCCGGTGGCCTGCTGCGGCTCAGCGGCCAGTGCCGTTTGGGCTGATGCTGTTTGCACCGCCTCCAAAGCAGCTGCAGCTTCAGGCACACCGGGCTGCGCCGCTGGCAGCACTGTTGCCGCAAGAAGGGCCAGGATCACGTTATTCATCTTTGTCTCTCCCCGGTTTGCGCCTCTGGCGGCACAGACCGTCTGAAATTGTCTGCAGGCCGGTTGCGCGGCGCCTTGCAGGCTTGTAGCTAATCTATCAGGCAGTCCTATCCGCCCGGAAGAGACGGAACACGGGGAAAACCATGGCAAATGCCCCCTTCAATGTGATGATCGTCGGCCAAGCCGGCCGGCTGCAGTATGAGGCGCTGCTGTTTGCCGCCTCGCTGCGCCATTGCTCGCCCGGTTTTTCCGGACGGCTGTTTGTGGCAGTGCCGCAGCAAGGGCCGCTGTGGGAGAAGGACCCCGGGATCCGCAATCAGGAGGTGCTGCAGGCGCTGGCGGACCTTGGCGCCGAAATTCTGCCGTTCGAGAGCAAGGCCTTTGGCGCCGCCTACCCTTACGGCAACAAGATCGAAGCGCTGCAGGCGATGCCAAAGGGCGAGCCGTTTGTGTTTTTCGACACAGACACGCTGATCACCGGAGAGCTGGCCGATGTGCCGTTTGATTTCAGCCGTCCATCGGCGTCGCTGCGGGTTGAGGGCACCTGGCCCAAGCCGACACTGTACGGACCGGGCTACAGCGGCATCTGGCAATCGCTCTACAGCCGGTTCGGCCTCGACTTCCTGTCCAGTCTCGACCTCGGCCAGCCGGATGAGTACTGGAAACGCTATCTCTATTTCAACGCAGGTTTCTTTTACGGCGCCTGCCCGCGCGCCTTTGGCAAGCGGTTTCTGGTCTACGCGCAATCGGTTCGCAACGACCCGCCGGTTGAGCTGGTTGGCCAGACGCTGGAGCCCTGGCTGGACCAGATTGTGCTGCCGCTGGTGATCCACTCGTTCGGCGGCGGCCGCGATGCGCTGCCCGGCGGTTTTCTGGACGGGCAGACCAGCTGCCATTACCGGCTGTTTCCGCTGCTCTATGCGCGCGAAAGCGACCGGGTGGTGGAGTTGCTGCATCAGATTGCAGCACCGAACCGGATCAAAAAGGTGCTGAAAGGCTACGAGCCGATCAAGCGGATGGTCTATCAGGGGCGCGGCGAAAAGGTGCGGGCGCTGTTTGACCGTGCAAACCTGCCCCGCCGCGAACAGGCGATCCGCAACCGGATCAAATCCGAAGGCTTCTGGATGCGCTGACCGCGGCCTTCGGGTCGTGAAGAACGCAGGGCTCCCGCCCGCTCACGGGCCTCTGGCGGAGGCCCTTCGCAGTTGGGCCCGGCGCCGCGCTGCGCGCGGCGCGCGCCATGCCCAGCATGGCGCCACGCCCAACGGGCGCAGGCACCGCCAGGGGCCGGCGGCGGGCGGGAGCCTTTTGCTGCGGCATTCCCGCAATTGCCTTCCCGGCGCAGCCATGCTGTTGTGCGCCCGGAATAACAGAGCTTTCAGGGAGACCCATTCATGACCGACGCTCCGACATACGGTTTTGACACCTTGCAGATCCATGCCGGCGCCAAGCCGGACCCGGCAACCGGTGCGCGGCAGACGCCGATCTACCAAAGCACCGCCTATGTGTTCCGCGATGCCGAGCACGCCGCCGCGCTGTTCAATCTGCAGGAAGTCGGTTTCATCTATTCGCGCCTGACCAACCCCACTGTCGCAGTGCTGCAGGAACGTCTGGCAACACTCGAAGGCGGCGTTGGCGCGGTCTGCTGTTCGTCGGGCCACGCGGCGCAGATCATGGCGTTGTTTCCGCTGATGGCACCGGGCTGCAATGTGGTCGCCTCGACCCGGCTTTACGGCGGTACCATCACCCAGTTCAGCCAGACAATCAAACGTTTCGGCTGGTCCGCCAAATTCGTCGACACCGACGATCTGGACGCCGTGAGTGCTGCCATCGACGAAAACACCCGCGCCGTGTTCTGCGAATCCATCGCCAACCCCGGCGGCTATGTGACCGACATCCGCGCCCTGGCGGATATCACCGACGGCGCAGGTATCCCGCTGATTGTCGACAACACCTCTGCCACGCCTTACCTGTGCAAACCGGTTGACCACGGCGCGACGCTGGTGGTGCACTCCACCACCAAATACCTGACAGGCAACGGCACCGTGACCGGCGGCTGCGTCGTTGACAGCGGCAATTTCGACTGGTCGGCGAATGACAAGTTCCCGTCCCTGTCAGCACCCGAGGACGCCTATCACGGTCTCAAATTCCACGAAACCTTCGGCCCGCTGGCATTCACCTTCCACAGCATTGCAATCGGCCTGCGCGACCTTGGCATGACGATGAACCCGCAAGGGGCGCATTACACGCTGATGGGGGTTGAGACGCTGTCCTTGCGGATGCAGAAACACTGCGAGAACGCCGAGAAAATCGCCGCCTGGCTCGAAAACGACAGCCGCGTTGACTACGTGACCTATGCAGGCCTGCCCTCCTCTCCCTATTACGAGCGCGCTCAGGCCTGCTATCCCAAGGGCACCGGCGGCTTGTTCACCTTTGCCGTGAAGGGCGGCTATGAGGCCTGCACCAAACTGGTGGATGCGCTGGAGATCTTCAGCCATGTGGCCAACCTCGGCGACACCCGGTCGCTGATCATCCATTCGGCCTCCACCACCCACCGGCAGCTGTCACCGGAGCAGCAGGAAGCCGCAGGTGCCGGTCCGAATGTGGTGCGCATCTCCATCGGCATCGAGGATGCAGACGACCTGATCCGCGATCTGGACCAGGCACTGGCCAAAGCCTGCGGCTGAGGACCAGCAACCGTCATACAGAAAGGCCGGGCGCCCTGCCCGGCCTTTCTTGTTGCCGCAGATTACTCGCTGTCCGGCACGGACATGTCGAAGACAACCGAGACATTGTGGCTGAACGTCAGCTCGCCTGCCTCAATCGGCATCGCGTCGCTGCGGGCCATTTCCATCGCCATCATCGGGCGTCCGCCACCGCCGCCGTGCTCATTGATCGAGCGTACCGGTCCCAGCTCCATGCCCGCCGCGTCTGCCAGCTGCTGCGCCTTGCGGATGGCATCCTTGACGGCTTCACCGCGGATTTGATCGGTGACCGCAGACGGATCTGCCACCCCGAAACTCAGCCCTTGGAACTGATTGGCGCCAGCCGTCAGCACCGCATCCAGAACCGGGCCAAGCCGGTCCAGGTCGCGCACCCGCACCATCAGGGTGTTCGACGCCTGAAAGCCGGTGATCTCACGCCGGCCGCCGCTGTCATAGGACCGGTCCTGCGACCAGACCGGATGCATTGAGATCTGCCGGGTCTGCATGTCCTCAGCGGCAATACCGCCGTCCTTCAGCCGTCCAATCACCGCGCCCATTGCGTCAGATACGGCGGCCATTGCGACGGCGGCTTCTTCGGCCTCCTCGGTGACACCCAGCGTGATTGTCGCCAGTTCCGGCGCCACCTGCAGCGTGCTTTCGCCGTTCACGGTGATTTGGCGCAACGCCGCGGTCTCGCTTGCCGCCAGGGTCCCGGCGCCCATCGACAGCATCAGCGCGGCTGCCAGAATTTTCTTTGCCTTCATACGGAAAAGCTCCTTTTGCAATGCCTTCTAGATGGGGATGGCAAACTGCCGCCTGCAAGTCCTGGCAGACGTCTTTTCCTTTAACTCGGCAGGTTCCTGCTTTAAGGTCCGCGTCAAAACACCGGGCGCGTCAGGCGGCCCCGGGCAGTATGGATTTTGATGGTTTGACCCAAGGCATGAAACCGGCTTTTGCTCTTTCACTTTCCGCTGACGGCATTGCGCTGCTATTTCGCGCTGAAGACGGCTGGCGGAGTGTGGCCAGCACGCCGTTTGACACTGAAGACCTGCCTGCGGCACTGGCCGCGATGCGCGCGGATGCGCTGCGGCTGGCCCCCGGGGGCATCTTCTGCAAGCTGATTCTGCCCGACGATCAGATCCGCTATTTGACCGCCGAGACCGGTGATCTGCCTGTCGAGGCGCGGATTGAAGCGGCCCGGCAGGCGCTGGAAGGGGCCACGCCCTATCCGGTGGATGAACTGGCCTTTGATATCTCCATCGAGGGCAGCCGGACCCATGTTGCGGCGGTGGCGCTGGAAACCCTGGACGAGGCCGAGACCTTTGCCGTCGAACACGGGTTCGGGCCGGTCAGTTTTGTTGCGGCGCCGGAAGACAGCGGCTTTCTGGGAGAGCCGTTCTTTGGCACCACCCGGGCAATCCGCGGCACCGAGGTTGAGCCGGACGATACAGTGGTTAAGGCGATCGGGCCTGCAGCGCTGCCAGACCACTTGACCGAAGACAGCGCGGATGACCCAGCCGCCTTAGCACTGGCGGAAGACAGCCCAATACCGGCAGCGGTTGCCGCTATTACGGAACCCCTGGCAGAGCCAGCAGAACCGGCGGTTCTTGCTGAGGCAGAAGATATGGCTGCCGCCGCCAAACAAGCACCGAAGCAGGACGGCACGCCGCTGGCTGCCCCCAAGGACACTCCGGTGCCGCCGTCTGCCAAGGCAGCCGGGGCCGAGGAGCCTGCAAACCTGCCACCGCTTGTTTCGCCGTCTTCTGACGCATCTGACGCTTCTGATGCGCCGCTGCCGGATGTTTCAGGCCTTCTCAGCCAAGGGGACAAGGCAGCCCCTGCTGAAAGCGCATCCGCGCCGTCCTCCGCTCCGCTGGCCGCCGGGCGCCAAGTGCCAAAAGCTCCAGCCGCGGTGAAGCCCGTAGGCGCAGCAATTCCGGTCCGGAAACCTGACACCGCGAACACTCCGGCGGCCCATTTGCCATTACCGCCAGCTTCGTTGCCAACTGATGCGGCTTCTCCATTGGCAATTCCGCCAGCGCCGGCAGCATTGCGCGACAGTACCCCGGCAGCCGCCGCGCCCGCGGCGTCACAGTCCCCGGCCCCCGAAAAGGCCGCCAAAGGCAAGCCGCGCTACCTTGGGGTGATCCTGACAGCTGTACTGCTGCTGTTCATGGCAACAGTTGCGGTCTGGGCAGTGTTTGGCAAAGGCGGATTTTTTTCCGCGGCCCCGGATCAGGGTCCCGGCCTGGCACCCGCCCCTGCGGTCAGCTCCGAAGACGGGCAGCCGGAGGGAGGCGCCCCCCGGCCGGCGCGCGCGCCTGCGGCTGAAAGCCCCGGTTCAGAAACCGCCCCTGCCGCCATCGCACCGCAGGTGAGCGTTCTGGCAGACCAGCCCGATCCCGGGCTGCAGGAGACCGGCGCAGCCCCGGCAGAGGGGGAGCCGCAGGAAAACACCGCCCTGGCTGAGGCCGGCGGCACGGGCGTGCTCCCTTCGGTCGAGGATGAAGCCGCCGCCGATGGTGTAAAACTGCCCGAAGAGGGCACGGACACCGCCTTTTTGGACCCTTCCGCCCTGCAGCCTGGCGGTGCTGAGGACACCCAACCGGCCCCGGCGCCGGCTGAGGCTCTGACAGCAGAGACGCTGGATGACTTGGCCCAGGCCGCGCGCTATGCCGCAACCGGGGTCTGGCCGGTTGCCCCCGGCCTGGGTGGCATCCCCGCCGCGCCCCGCCTGGACGAGCTTTACACGGCATCCGTTGACCGAACTGAAATCGCCGCCGACGCGGTGGCCCTGCCGCAGCCGGAAACTTTTGCCGGGGATGACGAACCCGGCGCCGTTGCCTCTCCTGCCGCGGCAGGGTCTGCGTTTGATCTGGACGCGCGCGGGCTGGTCAAGGCCACTCCCGGAGGCACGCTGAACCCCGATGGCATCACTGTCTACCTTGGCCGCCCGAAAAAGCTGCCGCCGCCCGCGCCGGATCGCAGCGACCCCGCCGCCGAAGCGCTGGCTGAAGAAGTGGCCCGCAATCAGGTCTTGTCGCGCAAACGCCCCAAGGCGCGGCCTGCAGATCTGGAGGAACAGGTGGAACGCGCACAGCTTGGCGGTCTCAGCCGGACAGAATTGGCCGGCATGCGCCCGCGCCAACGCCCCGCCAGCCTGAAGCCCGCCGGGGAAGAGCAGCTGCCGGTCACAGCCCAAGCCATCGCCGCCTCGGCTGTTCCGCGCGCCCGGCCCGCCAATTTCGCCAATCTGGTCGACCGCGCCCGGCGCAATCCGCAGAACCAGGTGCAAACCGCCGCTGCCGTGCCCGCCGCTGCAGCCGCGGCGGCCCCCCGCATCCCGACAGCCGCATCGGTTGCCCGCCGCGCCACCGTCAGCAACGCCATCAACCTGCGCAAGCTGAACCTGATCGGAGTTTATGGCACCGCCTCGGACCGCCGCGCATTGGTCCGGCTGCCCTCGGGACGTTACAAGAAGGTGCAGGTCGGCGACCGTATCGACGGCGGCCGGGTGATTGCCATTGGTGAAAGCCGGCTGCAGTACCAGAAAGGCGGCCGCAACCGCACCCTGGAAATGCCCAAGGGATAGGATCAAGCCCTTCCCTTCCCGCGCTTAACTCATAAAACTGCAGCTCCGGCGAATGGGCCTGGTGCAGACCGTCTTGCCGCCGCACGCAAAAAGGCCGGACCCGCGTGGCAGGCCCGGCCTTTTTGCGTTTCTCAGGTTTTTTATTCCGCTGCCTGGATCTCGCCGTTTTCGATCTGCTCGCGTTCGATCGATTCAAACAGCGCCTTGAAGTTGCCCTCGCCAAAGCCGTCATCGCCCTTGCGCTGGATGAATTCAAAGAAGATCGGCCCGATCACGGTTTTTGAGAAGATCTGCAGCAGGATCCGGGTTTCGCCACCGTCCACAACCCCCTCGCCGTCGATCAGGATGCCGTGTTTCTTCATCCGCTCCAGCGGTTCGTCATGGCCCTGCACCCGCTCCTTGGACATCTCATAGTAGGCGTCATTCGGGCCGGGCATGAACTTCAGACCCTTTTCCGCAATTGCATCGGTGCTGGCATAAATGTCGTCCGAGCCGACCGCGATATGCTGGATGCCTTCGCCGTTGTATTTTTTCAGATATGAAACGATCTGGCCTGTTTCGCCCCGGTCCTCGTTGATCGGGATCCGGATCCGGCCGCAGGGCGAGGTCAGCGCGCGGCTGAGAAGGCCGGTGAACTTGCCCTGGATGTCAAAGAATCGGATCTCCTTGAAGTTGAACAGCTCCTCGTAGAACTTGAACCACTTGTCCATGTTGCCTTTGTAAACGTTGTGAGTCAGGTGATCGAGATAGAAGAACCCGTCGCCGCGCGGCTTGGACTGTTTCAGCCAGGTGAATTCCGCGTTGTAGGGCGAGGTGTCGTAATACTGGTCGATGAAGTAGATCAGCGAGCCGCCGATCCCCTTGATTGCGGGCACGTCCATCACCTTGCCCGGCCCGTCATAGGCCTCGGCGCCTTTGGACACCGCGTGTTCGAATGCCTTCTGAGCATCCGCAACCCGCCAGCCCATCGCCGGGGCGCAGGGGCCGTGCTGTTCCACAAATCCGGCGGCAAAGCTCTCGGGGTCGGCGTTCAGGATATAGGTGACATCGCCCTGCTGCCACAGTTCCACCAGCGGCTGTTCCTTGCGGTGGCCGGTCAGCTCATAGCCCATACGGGTGAACAGCGCCCGCAGCTCGTCCGGGTCGGGGCTGGCAAATTCAACAAACTCAAAACCATCGGTGCCAGCCGGGTTTTCCGGGGTAATTTCGGATTTCGGGGCGTTATGCGGGAACGGACCCATTGCGTGTCTCCTTCGGATCATGCGGAAAGCCAAGTGAATTCTTGCATCAAGAATACCGCATATCCGGCGCAGGTTTTCCGCGTTGTTTCGCACCGGAAACTTGAAATGTGCGTATCATTCGCGCCATGGTGGTCAAAAGTGGAAAAAACACGCATGCTGGACCCAACAGATACCAAGCTGCTTGCAGCGCTTCAGAAAAATGCCCATCTCACCGCGCAGGAATTGGGCGAGATGCTCAACCTTTCCCCCAGCCAGGCCGGACGGCGGCGGCAGCGGCTGGAGGCAGAAGGGTATATCCAAGGGTATTCGGCCCGGCTTGACCCCGCCAGGCTGGGGCTGTCGGTGCAGGGGTTTGTGCAGGTTCATCTGGGCAGTCACGGCCCCGAACAATCCAAGGGGTTCGCCCGGCTGGTGGCCAGCCAGCCGGAAATCACCTCGGCCTGGACGATGACCGGAGAGGCCGATTACCTGCTGCGCGTCTATTGCGCCGATCTGGAGGCGCTGAATACGCTCATCCACGGCATCCTGCTGCCCCATCCCGCTGTTTCCAGGGTCCAGAGCCAGATCGTAATGGCACAATTAAAACGCGATGCGCCACTGCCGACTTAACCATCCGGGAAGGAATTGGCGGTAAAGATGCACTAACGAATTTTGTAACCGAAAGTGGAACGTGCCGTGTCTTTTGTTGACCGCCGAGTTGAAACGCGCCCGACCAGCGGCGAGGCCCCGTTTGGCCTAAATGAGGTGTTCTTTTCCAGGACCAACGACCGCGGCATAATCCAAGCCGGCAACTATGTGTTCCGCCGGGTCGGCGCCTACCCTTGGGAAGAGCTGCTCGGCGCTCCGCACAAGGTGATCCGCCATCCGGACATGCCCAAGGGGGTGTTCTCACTGTTCTGGGACACCATCCAGCGCGGCGATTTCATGGGTGCCTACGTCAAGAACAAGTCCAAGGACGGGCTGTACTACTGGGTATTTGCCGTGGTGGTGCCCTGCCAGGACGGCTATCTTTCCGCCCGCATCAAGCCAAGCAGCGCATTGTTCACCGAGGTGCGCAATCTTTATGCGACGATGCTCAAGCGGGAGACCGAAGAGGCCGTCACCCCGCAGGACAGCGCCCAGTATCTGCTCGATTGGCTGAACAGCCAGGGCTACGAGAGCTACCACCAGTTTGCCGCTCACGCGCTGAGCCAAGAGCTGATCTCGCGCGATAAGGGACTGAACCAGCCGCCCCACGCCCGGATCCAAGAGCTGACGGGCATGCTGCGCAACGCTGAAACCCTGGTGGAAGAGACCGAAGGGCTGATCACCGATTTCGACGCAATGCACACGATCCCGCATAACCTGCGGGTGCTGGCGTCGCGGATTGAACCTTCGGGCGGCCCGGTCACGGTGCTGTCACAGAACTACGGCTCCATGTCACGCGAGATGTCGGATTGGTTCGGCGCCCATGTGATGGGCGAAAACAGCAATTTCGCCAAAATCAAGGCTTCGGTGAACAGCAGCCTGTTTGTCGAAGGCATGGCGCGTATTCTGGTCGAATGCGACAATCAGCTGCAGAAGGAACGCCGCGATCTGGGCGAGGCTGACATGGAAACCGAGCGCCAAATCCTGGGCGATCTGGTAAAAGACCAGGTCAAGCGTTCGCAGGACGGCATGAAGGAAGTCGACGAAGAAGCCGCGCGCATCACCAGCGCCTGCCAGATCATGCACCGGCATTTTCTTGGTCTCAGCTCCACCCGGGTGCTGCTTAAGATCGAAAGCGCAAGGCTGACCGATTCCGGCGAAACACTGGCTGATATCATTGATCAGCTGGGCGGTTTCCAGGAACGGATTTCGCGGCGGCTTGACCGGATCGGCAAGCTGAGCGAAGAGATCCGCCTGCTCGAACAATAGCAGCCCCGGAGAATAGCAAGCCCGCTCAAAAAGCCGTCAATGACTGCTGCTGGCAGGCACCGGATTGCCGTAACAGACCGCCGCGGCCGGCAAAGCCATTGCCAAGGCACCGGCAGGCTTGCGATACCTGAAAGATGGAAGAGTTTTTTTACCAAGCAACCATTTATCTGGGCGCCGCAGTCATTGCGGTGCCTCTGGCTGCGCGCCTTGGGCTAGGATCAGTTCTGGGGTACCTTGCGGCAGGCATTGCCATTGGCCCGATCTTCGGCCTGACCGGCACCGAAACCGAGGATTTGCGCCACTTCGCCGAGTTCGGTGTGGTGATGATGCTGTTTCTGATCGGGCTGGAGCTGGAACCGCGCGCCCTCTGGGCAATGCGGGATAAGCTGATCGGCTTGGGCGGCATGCAGGTCACGGCCTCAACGGCTGTCCTGATGGGCGCAGCCATGGCCGCGGGCGAACCCTGGCATGTCAGCCTGGCGGTCGGGCTGGCGCTGTCGCTGTCTTCCACGGCGATTGTTCTGCAGACTCTGTCGGAAAAGGGGCTGATGCGCACCGGCGGCGGCCGTTCTGCCTTTTCGGTGCTGCTGACCCAGGATATCGCAGTGATCCCGATCCTCGCTTTCCTGCCGCTGCTGGGCAGCTATGCGATCCCCAAGTTTGCCTCTGATGGCTCCATCAGCCGGGATAGCGCAGACGGCCATGGCGGCGGCCACGGGTCGCTGTCGCTGGTGGACGGGCTGCCCGGCTGGGCGGTGGCGCTGGTCACTCTGGCCGCCATCGCCTTTATCATCCTGGCGGGCATTTACCTGACGCGGCCGCTGTTCCGGTTCATCCACGCCTCCAACCTGCGTGAAATGTACACAGCACTGGCGCTGATGATTGTGGTCAGCATCTCCTTCCTGATGACGCTGGTCGGCCTTTCCCCGGCGCTTGGCGCCTTTCTGGCCGGGGTGGTTCTGGCCAACTCCGAATTCCGACACGAGATGGAAAGCGACCTTAACCCCTTCAAGGGGCTGCTTTTGGGGCTATTCTTCATTACCGTCGGCGCGGGCATCAACTACCGCCAGTTTCTGGCCGACCCTGGCGATCTGATCGGCCTGGCGCTGCTGGTGATCTTTGCCAAGGGGGCGGTGCTGTTTGCCGTCGGCCGTGCCTTTGGCCTGCGCCGCCGCCGCTTGTGGCTGTTCACCCTCAGCCTGGCCCAGGCCGGCGAGTTCGGCTTTGTGCTGCTGGCTTTTTCCACCCAGCTGAACGTGATTCCAGCGGCGCTTTCTGAGAAGCTGCTGCTGGTGATTGCCTTGTCGATGCTGATCACCCCGCTGTTGTTCATCGCCTATGACCTGTTGTCCAAACGCATGGGCGACGCCCGGCAGGAGCATGAACCCGACGAGATTGACGAGGAAGGACCGGTGATCATCGCGGGCATCGGCCGCTTCGGCCAGATCGTCAACCGGCTGGTGCAGGCCAGCGGTTTCAAAACCGTGGTGCTGGACCATGATATGGAGGCGGTGCAGCTGATGCGCCGCTTCGGGGTCAAAAGCTTCCTGGGCGACCCCACCCGGCCGGAACTGCTGAAAGCTGCCGGCATTGCCAAAGCCAAGGTTTTTGTGGTGGCGCTGGATGACCCGGAAGGCGTGGTCAAGATGGTCACCTATGTGCGTCGGGCCTATCCGGATTTGCACATCATCGCCCGCGCTAAAGACCGCAACCACGTCTATGAGCTTTACAAGGCCGGCGCTGATGACATCGTGCGCGAGATGTTCGACAGCTCGGTGCGTGCAGGCCGCTATGTGCTGGAGAACGTCGGCCTCAGCGAATATGAAGCGGCGCAGGCGGCGCAGACCTTTTATGCGCATGACCGCGCCAACCTGCGCGACCTTGCCCAGCACTGGATCCCCGGAGTGCCTGCCAGCCAGAACCCGGCCTATATAGACCGCGCGCGGGAGCTGGAGAAAGCCATCGAAAGCGCGATTTTCGAGATGGCCGAACGCAAGCGCAAGAAGTCCGCAAAAGCCGCGGAATGACCAAAGGCCCGGGGTGGATCCGGGCCTTGCGGAAAAGATCTGGACGGGGCTGTTCAGCCGTCCGCCACCCCCGCCTCGGCAAAGGTTGCCATGCCGCTGTGGCAGGCGATCGCGCCTTTCAGCACTTGGATCGCCAGCGCCGCGCCGGAGGCCTCGCCCAGACGCAGGCCCAGCGACAACAGCGGCTGCTTGCCCAGTTTCGCCAGCAGCGCCGGATGCGCCCCCTCGGCGCTTTGATGGCCGGCCACTGCGTGGTCCAGCGCGCCGTCTGCGGTTTGCATCAGGCAGGCCGCAGCAGCGCAGCAGATAAATCCGTCCAGGATCACCGGGATATGCAGCACGCGCGCGGCAGCAATGGCGCCCGCCATGGCAGCAATTTCGCGTCCGCCCAGGCAGGCCAGCGCATCCAGCCCATCGTTGATCCTGTCCCGATGCAGTGCAACGCCTTCGGCCACCACGCGGATTTTATTCGCAAGCCCGGCTTCATCCACACCGGTGCCGCGCCCGGTCCAATCCGCCGCCTCGCCGCCGAACAGCGCACAGGCCAGGGCGGCGGCAGGGGTGGTATTGCCGATGCCCATTTCGCCGACCACCAGCAGGTCAGCGCTTGGGTCCACCGCATCCCAGCCGGTTTTCAGCGCAGCCAGCAGGTCAATCTGGTTCATCGCCGGCCCTTGGGTGAAATCAGCGGCCGGGCGCTCCAGCTCCAGCGCATGCACATCCATGCGGGCGCCGGCCAGCCTGGCCAGCTGGTTGATGGCCGCGCCGCCGTGTTCGAAGTTGATTACCATCTGGGCGGTGACTTCCGGCGGAAAGGCCGAAACCCCCTGTGCCGTCACGCCGTGGTTGCCGGCAAAGACGATCACCTGCGGTGCGGTGATTTCCGGCCTATCGCTGCCGCGCCAGCCGCCGTACCAGATGGCCAGCTCCTCCAACCGGCCCAAGGCACCGGGCGGTTTGGTCAGCTGGGTGTTGCGTGCAGCCGCACCGTCCAGCGCGGCCTGGTCCAGCGCGGGCGCGCTGGCCAGTGCGGCGCGGAAGTCATCAAGAGAGGAAAGCTGTGGCAGCATGAGAAAGCCTCGTTGCATCAGGTCGGGGGACGCGGATAAAGCGGATGGCAATCTGTTTAACGGCTGGCGGCAGTGCCGCAAGCCCCGCAATAGGCCCGTAAATGCGAAAAAACGACATCCAGGCAAAAGACATCCTGCTGGCGCTGGTGCTGCTGACCCGGCTGCCCTTGCCGCATCTGCCTGCGAAGGCTTTCCAGCGGCAGGCCAAGGCGGTCTGGGCGTTTCCGCTGGCCGGACTTGCCGTCAGCCTGCCGGCGGCGCTGGTTGCATCTTTTGCATTGCACATGAACCTGCCCGCCGCGGTCGCCGCGGGATTGGCGCTGGCGGTTCAGGTGATGCTGTCAGGCGCCATGCATGAGGACGGGCTGGCCGATACTGCCGACGGGCTGTGGGGCGGGTTTACCCGGGACCGGCGGTTGGAGATTATGAAGGACAGCCGCATCGGTGCTTACGGCGTGATTGCCCTGATCCTCGGAATCGGCCTGCGCTGGAGCGCGCTGGCTGCGGTGTTCGCGGCAGCTGGCGTCTGGCCCCTTCTGGCGCTGGCTATGATGAGCCGCGCTGTGATGCCTGCGCTGATGTCTGCACTGCCGAACGCACGGACGGCAGGGCTGTCGCAAACCGTGGGCCGTCCCCGCGCCCTGCCCTGTTTTCTGGCGGCTTTGCTGGCCATCGTCCTGTCGCTGCCGCTGATTGGCTCAACGGCCTTTGCGGCTGCCTTGGCCATGGGCGTGGCGGTCCTGGGTTTGGGCGCGTTGGCCAAGGTCAAAATCGGCGGCCAGACCGGGGACATTCTGGGAGCATCTCAGCAAATCGCCGAGATTTCCGGCCTACTCACCCTTCTCGCACTCTGCAGCTAAGCCGGGCCGCGGCATAAAAAAGGCCGCGCCCTAGGGGGGCACGGCCTTTCTATTACAGACTAGGGCAGATGTTTACGCCGCAACGCGGGAGGTCAGAACCTCATCCACCTGCTTGGCGGCCGCAATTTCGTCGTTGCCAGACACAGCCGCGACTTCGCGGGTCAGACGCTCAAGTGCGGCTTCGTACAACTGACGCTCGGAGTAGCTTTGTTCGCGCTGATCATCGGTGCGGTGCAGGTCGCGCACCACTTCGGCGATCGAGATCAGATCACCGGAGTTGATCTTTTGCTCATATTCCTGAGCGCGGCGCGACCACATGGCGCGTTTGACCTTGGCCTTGCCCTTCAGCGTTTTCATCGCCTGGGCAATCACGTCCGGCGAGCTGAGCGAGCGCATGCCAACTTCGGTTGCCTTGTTGGTCGGCACCCGCAGGGTCATCTTGTCTTTTTCAAAGGTGATCACGAAAAGCTCCAGCGTAAAGCCGGCCACTTCCTGCTCCTCGATCGAGATGATCTGGCCCACGCCATGCGCCGGGTAGACTACATACTCATTGGGGCGGAATTCGAGCTTCTTCGATTTGGTCATACAGGTTATTCCTTACTCATAGCCGGGCGGCTCCGGCATTTTAGCGAACAAAATGCCCGGCCCCGGTCAGTTTGATTTGACCAGCCCCCAGGACATTTTTTCCGCAGAAATACCGCCCAATCTGCGCACCACTGCTGGCGTGCGCCAGGGGCGGACTCCGATTGTTTATGTCTTTTGTGCTTTTAGCATACCATAAAAAAGGGCCGCCCGAAAGGCGGCCAGCTGAACAGGCTTCGTTAAAACCCCATGCAATGCGGCGGTTTCCCGCAAATTTGCGGCACCGGACGCAGTGGACAGAGAATCAGCCGCCTTCGCCGGGCGCCTCAGAGAAATACTTCTCCATCTTGCCCTCTTCGCCGTCGCGTTCCTCGTAGCCCGGCATCGGGTCTTTCTTGGAGACGATGACCGGCCACAGTTCAGAGTATTTGCGGTTGAACTCGACCCATTTGTCCATGTCCGGTTCGGTATCCGGGCGGATTGCATCTGCTGGGCATTCCGGTTCGCAGACGCCGCAATCGATGCATTCGTCGGGGTGGATCACCAGAGTGTTCTCGCCCTCGTAAAAGCAATCCACCGGGCATACCTCGACACAGTCGGTGTATTTGCAGGCGATGCAGTTTTCCGTCACGACATAGGTCATAATACCGAGTCCCGTTTTCCGTTTGCGCCTAGCTAATCCAGACCGGCGACGGCTTCAAGCCGTCAAAGGGTATCCTGCTTGCGAGTAAGATCAAGCGCTCTGCGGGCTTTTTTGTCCGGCCGGCCTTTTCCTTCGAACCTGGGATTGGCCGGAATTTTTTCCTGCTTTTCCGTCATATCGAAGTACAGTGCCTGCGCCTCAGGTGCCGGGCCGCGGCGTTCGCCAATGGCCTCTACCCGGACCACGCGGATCACTTTGGCCTGGGCAAAGGTCAGAACGTCACCCGGGGCGACGTTCTGAGCCGGTTTTAAGGTCTTGGTACCGTTGAGGCGCACATGGCCCGCACTGACCTGTTTGGCGGCCAGGCTGCGGGTTTTGAAAAACCGCGCATGCCATAGCCACTTGTCGATGCGGATCTTGGGCGCGCCCCCAGTCATGGCAGGATCAGTCGCCCTGTTTCAGCCCCATCAGCGCGGCGGCAAAGGGGTTGTCGGGGTCGATCTGCTTTTCCTTCCTGGCAGGGCGCGCGGAATAGGTCTTGGCGCCCTGGTCCTGACGCGGACCGCCTTTGCGGCCCGGTTTGCCGCGCGGGCCGCCGTCACGGTCGCCGCCTTTGGCGCCGCGCGGTTTGCCCTTGCCGGCAGGTTTGCCGTCGCCCTGCGGGCGGCGGTTCTGCTGGCGCTGGCCGCCCTGGCGTCCGCCCCGGTTGCCGCCCCAGGTGAAAGTGAAGAACACTTCCATTTCCGGTTCAGCAGCAGCAGCCTCCGCCTCAGCAGCCGCTTCGGGCTTGGCTTCTGCATTTTCTTCCGCAGGTGCCGTGTCTTGTGCAGATGCGGCCTCGGCCTCAGCGGCGGCGGGAGCTTCGGCAGCGGCGTCTTCAGCAGATGCTGCACCCGCAGCTTCAACAGCCGGCTCTTCCGTCGCAGGCGCCGCTTCAGCAGCTGCCTCAGCAGGCTTGGCTTCTGCATCTTCAGCAGGTTTGGCTTCCGCTTCCGCCGCAACCGGCTTCACCTTCTGGCGCTCGCCCTTTTCGGCCTTGTAGCCCAGGCCCTGCATCAGGTCGGCGAACTGCTCCAGCGTCATACCGGTGATCGACAGCATGTCAGCCTTGGCTTCAAAGCCGCCGCGGCTGTCTTCGCCGCGCAGCATGTCGGCCAGGCGTTCCAGCATGTCGATGCGGATCATCCGCTCACCCGCCGCGCGATAGCCGGACATGGTGTCATAGCCGTCGGGCGCGTCCTTGGCGGACGGCACCGTGACCAGACCGGGAGGCGGAGATTCGGGGAAATCCTGAAGACCGTTGGCCAGCGACCACAGCACCAGCCGCAGACGGGTCGGCGCGGGCTTCAGCAGCAGCGGCATGAAAATGGTGAACTGGCCGAAACGGATGCCATGCTTGCGCAGCGCGCCCCGGGCGTCCTGGTCCAGGTCCTTCACCTCTTGCGCGATGCTTGCGCGCGGCAGCACGCCAAGGTTTTCGACCATGCGGAAAGCAAAACCGCGGGCCAGGCCGGTCAGCTCTTCGTCCTTTTGCAAGGCCAGCAGCGGCTCGAACAGCGCGTTGATCTTGCGGGTGATGAAATGCAGCAGGCGGCGTTCCACCTTCTGGGCGACATCCGGCCCGGCGGACTCGTCCACAAAGACCTCGATCTGCGGGGTCAGCGCATCGGCACCGGCAACCAGCTTGCCCACCGCATGTTCGCCCCACATCAGGCCGCCCTGTTCGGTGTAATCGATCTCGGTATCGGGCGCGTTATAGAACCGGTCCGCACGCAGATGGAATTGCGGCGCCAGCGCCTGCAGCGAGGCCGCCTTCAAGGCCTTGGCCTCGGCACCCTGCGCGCTTTTATCCGGGCTGAACCGGAACCCCTCGAGACGGCCGACGAATTCGCCTTCAACCGTCACTTCACCCTTGTCATTCACTTCGGCCAAAAGGGCCTCCTTCTGTTTGAGCCGGCGCAGCAGCACTGAGGTGCGCCGGTCCACAAATCGCTGAGTCAAACGCTCGTGCAGAGCATCCGACAACCTGTCTTCTACAGCGCGCGTCTCTCCGCGCCAATGGCTTTCGTCACGCAGCCAGCCATTCCTTTGCGCGACATAAGTCCACGTGCGGATAAATGCCAGCCGCTTGGACAATGTGTCGATGTTGCCGTCGGTGCGGTCAATTCGCTTTATCTGGCGAGCCATCCAGTCGTCCGGCACCACGCCGCCGCCATGCAGATGTTCAAAAATCACCCCCAGAAGCGAGGCATGTTCGGCGTGGGAAATGCCGCGGAAATCGGGAATCCGGCAGATATCCCACAACAGCCGCACCGATTGCGCGTTGGTGGTGCGCGAGATCACGGCGGATTCGCGCGACAGCATTTTCAGCGCGCCCAGGTCGTCCGCCTCGCGCGCTTTGATCAGGTTTTCATCCGAAGGGCTTGATTCGAGCGAGTGGATCAGCGTCTCAACCGTGCCGAACTGCAGATCCGCAGACCGCCAGTTCAGCTTTTTCAGCGGCGTGAACTGGTGGTTCATGATGGCAGACGCCGTGCCCTCGTCCAGGGGCCGCGCATCGCCGGTCACGCCAAACGTGCCGTGGCTCATCCCGCGGCCGGCCCGGCCTGCGATCTGGGCCAGCTCATTCGGGGCCAGCTCGCGCATCCGTCGGCCGTCGAATTTGGCGGTCGAGGAAAACGCCACATGGTCGATATCCAGGTTCAGCCCCATGCCGATGGCATCGGTGGCGACGAGGTAATCCACCTCGCCATTCTGATACAGTTCCACCTGCGCATTGCGTGTGCGGGGGCTGAGCGCCCCCATCACCACCGCCGCGCCGCCCTTCTGACGGCGGATCAGTTCGGCAATCGCATAGACATTATCAACCGAAAACCCGACAATTGCAGTGCGTGGCGGCATCCTGCTTATCTTTTTCGAACCTGCATAGACCAGATCCGACATCCGCTCGCGGCGATGGAACTCTACCCCGGGCACCAGCGCCGAAATCGGCCCGCGCATGGTATCGGCGCCCAGGAACAGTGTCTCCAGCGTGCCGCGGGCGCGCAGCAGGCGGTTGGTGAAGACATGGCCGCGCTCGGGATCGGCACAGAGCTGGATTTCGTCGATCGCCAGGAAGTCGCAGCCCATGCCCTCGGGCATCGCCTCCACCGTGCAGATCCAGTATTTCGCGCGCGGCGGCACGATGCGTTCCTCGCCGGTGACCAGCGCCACCACCGACGGCCCGCGCGCCGCCACCACCTTGTCATAGACCTCGCGCGCCAAAAGCCGCAGCGGAAACCCCATGACGCCGGTGCGGTAGCCCAGCATCCGTTCGATGGCGTAATGTGTTTTGCCGGTATTGGTCGGGCCCAGAACGGCCACGATCCGCGATGCGCTTGCCATTGCTTCAGCCCCCGCCCCGATGGGGCTTACAGTTCCCGGCCCTCGGCCAAGGGCGCCAATCGTTCAAGGGCGCTGCTTACTTCCTCGTGGTGCGGATGTATAGCCTTGGCCCGCTGGTAGGCCTGATAGGCGCGTTCGGGTTTACGGAATTGTTCGAACAACGCGCCCAGCGCGTAGATCGCATTGTAATCCTGCGGGTTCAGCGCCAGCGCGCGTTCCAGGTCCGCCACCGACGGCCCGTAAAGCCCCAGCGCGAAATAGACGCGGGCCCGTTCGTACCAGCCGCGGGCAAAATCCGGCGCATGATCGGTCAGCGCGGTCAAATGCTCCGCTGCCCGCTGCAAATCGCCCCGCTCCAGCGCGTCGGTGCCGCGCCGCAGCAGCAGATCCATCGCAGGCGAGCCGCTTTTGGCCCAAAGCGCCTGCAGCTCGCGGTCGATGGCCGCCGCCTCGGAGAGTTCCGACACGGCCAGGTCCTGCAGCAGCGCATCGGCGGAATGCTGCTGTGCCGCGCCGACCCCAGGCAAGGAATACGTGACTGTGACTGCCGTTGCCGCCACGATAGCTTTGAGCTTTGGGAGATTTGCCAGCATGATGCCCCCAGTGTAATCCAGCGCGCGGCAATTTCCAGTATTGGATGCAAATGCTTCACAGATTTGTGCTATGAAGCGCGCAAAACAGATTGAGGACTGACATGAGCGATACCCTGGCACAGGCGGCAGAGACCCTGAACAGCAAACTGGACGCAGGCGAATTCGACGCCTCCGCGAAATTCGAGATCGAGGGGCTGGGCTCCATCGTGCTTGACGGCGCAGGCGCCCGCGTCGGCGACGAAGACACCGATGTTACCATGAAGGCCGACGCCGACACGTTCCAGTCGATCCTTGAGGGCGATTTGAACCCCACCGCCGCCTTCATGTCCGGCAAGCTGACCATCGATGGTGACATGGGCACCGCGATGAAGCTGGCCTCGGCCCTGTCCTGATGGACGGCGCCCCGGTGGAGCTGCAGCCTGCCCCCCTGTTTGCGGATATCGCGCAGGGGCCTGCGGGCGGTCAGGCCCATTGGGTGCACACCTCGGACGGCCTGCGTATCCGCGCAGGCCACTGGCGACCGGAAGGAGCGGCAAAGGGCACCGTCCTGCTGTTTCCCGGTCGCACGGAATATATCGAAAAATACGGGCTGGCCGCGGCGGAATTTGCCGATCGCGGTTTTGCGACCCTCACCGTGGACTGGCGCGGCCAGGGGCTGGCGGACCGGACCCTGGCAGAACGCCGCCTGGGCCATGTCGAAGACTTCAGCGACTTCCAGAAGGACGTGCAGGCGCTGACCGGGCTGGCCGAACAGCTGGATCTGCCGGAACCCTGGTTTCTGGTCGGCCACTCCATGGGCGGCGCCATCGGGTTGCGCGCGCTGATGCAGGGGCTGAAGGTCAACGCCTGCTGTTTCACCGGCCCGATGTGGGGCATCCAGATCCCGCCGCTGCTGCGCCCCTTGGCCAGTTTTCTAAGCGGCGTTGCGCCGTTTTTGCGTCTGGACAAATTGCTGCTGCCGACCACGGCGCTGGAGCAATATGTGCAGATCACGCCCTTTGACGGCAACACGCTGACCACCGATCCGGACATGTACCGGATGATGCATGCCCAGCTGGCGGCACAGCCCGATCTGGCGCTTGGCGGCCCTACCGTCCAATGGCTGCGCGTCAGCCTGCAGGACTGCGCCTGGCTGGCCGGGCAGCCCTCGCCCGCCCTGCCCTGCATCACCTTTGTTGGCTCGGACGAGCAGATCGTCAACACCGAGGCCATCCACGACCGGATGGCGCGCTGGCCGGGCGGCGAGCTGGACCTGATCAAGGGTGCCCGGCACGAGGTGCTGATGGAAACCCCGGAAATCCGCGCACATGTGTTTTCCAGCATGTGCCGCCTGTTTGAACAGTACCGCGGCTGATCGCCCGGCGTTGCGCCGACTAAGCGCCGTGCCTTTACCTGCCCCTTACCAGCTTTCGTTAAACTCCCGGTGATCTGCAGATGATCAACGCCCGCCTGCTTGTGATCCCGCAAGCCGCCGCTTAGATGTTGGGTCAACGAATTTCTCATGACAGGAGCCCCCATGTTCCAGCTTCCCTTCCCCGTTCGCGACGCAAACGCCTCAGCCGGTTCCGGCGGTCTTGGCAACTTGCCGGAATGGGACCTCAGCGATCTTTACGCGTCTGAGGACGCCCCCGAACTGGCCCGCGATCTGGACTGGCTGGAGCAGGAATGCGCCGCTTTTGCTGCCGATTACGAGGGCAAGCTGGCCGGTCTGGACGCCGCCGGTCTGCTGGACTGTGTTGAGCGCAACGAGAAGATCAACAATATCGCCGG
Source organism: Leisingera sp. MMG026 (assembly GCF_021654205.1). Lineage (NCBI taxonomy): Bacteria > Pseudomonadati > Pseudomonadota > Alphaproteobacteria > Rhodobacterales > Roseobacteraceae > Leisingera > Leisingera sp. MMG026. Next base: position 67,396 of record NZ_JAKFZM010000020.1, read on the forward strand.
CCGCATCATGTCTTTTGCGGGCCTGCGCTATTACCAGCTGACCACCGATGCCGACCGCGCCGCCTTTTTGTCGGACTGCCAGGAAAAGGTGACGGTGGCCACCACGCCGCTGGTATTCTTCACACTGGAGCTGAACCGCATTGACGACGGCGCGATGCAGGCGCATCTGGCCGCCAATGCAGACCTTGCCCGCTATGCCAGTGTGTTCCGCCGTATCCGCGCGATGAAGCCCTATCAGCTGTCGGATGAATTGGAACGGTTCATGCATGACCTCGGCATTGTCGGCGATGCCTGGGAGAAACTGTTTGATGAAACCATCGCCGGTTTGCAGTTCACCGTCGATGGTGAAGAGCTGACCATTGAGGGCACCCTGAACCTGCTGACCGACCCGGACCGCGCCAAACGCGAAGCGGCGGCGCGAGAGCTGGCCGCAGTCTTTGCCGAAAACGTCAAAACCTTTGCCCGCGTCCACAACACCCAGGCCAAGGAAAAGGAAATCATTGACCGTTGGCGCGGCATGCCCAGCGCCCAGACCGGCCGCCACCTGTCCAACGACGTGGAGCCCGAGGTGGTCGAGGCCCTGCGCGAAGCCGTGGTTGCCGCCTACCCCAAGCTTTCCCACCGCTATTATGAACTGAAGCGCAAATGGCTGGGTCTCGACGTGATGCAGGTCTGGGACCGCAACGCGCCGCTGCCGCTGGAAGACCCCCGCACCATCAGCTGGGAGCAGGCGGAAAAGACCGTGATGGACGCCTATAACGCCTTTGATCCCCGTATGGGTGAAATCGCCGCGCCGTTCTTCTCGGACGGCTGGATCGACGCAGGTGTCAAACCCGGCAAGGCACCGGGCGCCTTTGCCCACCCCACCGTCACCAATGTGCACCCATACGTGATGCTCAACTACCTGGGCAAACCGCGCGACGTAATGACCCTGGCGCATGAGCTGGGCCACGGCGTGCATCAGGTGCTGGCGGCAGAACAGGGCGAGATGCTGTCCTCCACCCCGCTGACGCTGGCGGAAACCGCGTCTGTGTTCGGCGAAATGCTGACCTTCCGCAAGATGCTGGACGGGGCCGAGACCCAGGAACAGCGCAAGGTGCTGCTGGCGGGCAAGGTCGAGGACATGATCAACACGGTTGTGCGCCAAATCGCGTTCTATGACTTTGAATGCAAACTGCACGCCGCCCGCGCCGAGGGCGAGCTGACGCCGGATGACATCAACGCCATCTGGATGTCGGTGCAGGCCGAAAGCCTGGGCGAAGCGTTCGAGTACATGGAAGGTTACGAGACCTTCTGGGCCTATATCCCGCATTTCGTGCATTCCCCCTTCTACGTCTACGCTTATGCCTTTGGCGACGGGCTGGTGAACGCGCTGTACTCGGTCTACGCCTCTGGCGCCGAAGGGTTCGAGGACAAGTATTTCGAGATGCTCAAGGCAGGCGGCTCCAAACACCATAAGGAACTGCTGGCACCCTTCGGCCTTGATGCCACTGACCCCGAATTCTGGGACAAGGGCCTGTCGATGATCTCCGGCTTCATTGATGAACTGGAAGCCATGGAGGGGTGATGCCCATCAGCCTGCGACCGGTGCCGCGAAATGAATTTGATCTGGTCTCCCATATTCAGGTGGAGCCGGATCAGATCCGCTATTCCGGCACCGTTGCGCAGGCGTTTGAAGAGAATGAGGACGGCGTGGATTTTCACGCCATCCTTGACGGCAGCCGCGCGGTGGGCTTCTTCAAGATCGACCGGCTGTATCATGAAACTTACAGCTTTGCCGCGCCTGATGAGCTGGGTCTGCGCGCCTTCATGATCGACCGCGAAGAGCAAGGCAAAGGCTACGCCACGGCTGCCGTTGCCGCGCTGACACCCTATCTGGCTGCACAGTATCCGGCGCGGCGCGCGGTGGTGCTGACCGTCAATATGCAGAATTTCGGCGCTATCCGCTGTTACTGCAAGGGCGGTTTTGCAGACACCGGCGGCATCCATCCCCACGGCATCGCCGGCCCGCAGCACATTCTGCGGATGGGGTTCGGCACGGCAAAATAAGTTATCTGCTTGCGAAAATGCCGCGGCGTGCCTTCCCCGCTTCGCAATTGGTCCAGATGTTGCTTGTGGACAGGGTGACACTTGGCTCATCTGCCCAAGGAGAAAGCCATGCGCGGACGCTGCCTTTGCGGATCGGTCACATTCGACGTCGACCTGCCGGTCCTTTCCACCGTGAACTGCCATTGTGAAAGCTGCCGCCGCCAGTGTTCGGCGCCGATGACTACCTACTTCGGGGTTGAAGACGGTCAATGGCGCTGGACCGGGGAGCAGCCAAAATTGTTCTGTTCCTCGGTCGACGTCGAGCGCACATTCTGTGGAAACTGCGGCTCCCCCATGTCATTCCGTTCGCAAACAATGTCTGGCACCATGCATTTTTATGTGGCGGCGCTGGAAGATCCGGAAGCATTTGCCCCTACCTTGCATGTCGCGCATGAGGAGAAACTCTGCTGGCTGAACAGTGATGACGGGCTTCCCAAACGCACTGGGCCGGAATATCTGTAACTGGCAGCGTGCCCTACTTCAACTGGCTGTCCTTGGAGCCGCGCCGGTTGAAGCCCCCGCGTGCCTGGTGGGCACCGTCGCGCTCCTGCTGGCAGTCGATACACAGCTTCACGCCAGGAATGGCCACACGGCGTTTCTCAGGGATCGGTTCCTCGCATTCCGCGCAATGGGTCAGGCTTTCGCCCACCGGGCGCCGCACCGCCTTCAGCCGCGCCAATTCATCATTGATCGACGCTTCTATCTGTTCATTCACCGCGCCGTCCTGCGCCCAGCCGCCTGCCATGGACCGTCCTCCTGTGCCAGAGGGGGTGAATGTAAGGCCGCACAGGCGCTCTGCCTAGGGCTGCCTGAAAGCAATTCCCGAGCAAATCTATCAACTATTTGATTTCATTACATTTTCTGTTGACCTGCGGCGTAGGCACGGCTAAACAGAATACAGAAATTGCACGCAAGCCAGAATCACCAGGCCGCAAGCAGCCAGCACTCCAGCCATCCCCCGGGACAGCCAGACCGCAAGCAACGCCAGCAACCAGAGTGATTTCAGCCAGCCACGCGCATGTCTGCCAGCCAGCATTTTTGCCAGCCTCCCATTCAGCCGCGTACCCAGCATTTTGCCAGGCCCATGCCAGACAGGTTTTACAGCCAGCTTCCGCCAGCTTTTCAGGTCATTTTTTTGACCCGGTGTTTCGCGCGCGAAACAGTCCGGCAGGACTGCTGCCGTAAAGCCAGCATCATTGTCAGCTGACAAAAAAAGGCGGCGCCAAGCACCGCCTTTACAGTCTGCTGCCGGGCGCGGGGATCAGGCGCCGGTCAGCATTCCCTTCTCCATCGCCAATTCGCGCATCTTCTTCTGCAGCTTTTCAAACGCCCGCACCTCGATCTGGCGGATCCGCTCGCGGCTGACATTGTATTGCGCGCTCAGCTCCTCCAGGGTCACCACCTGGTCCATCAGGCGGCGCTGGGTCAGGATGTCCTTTTCGCGGTCGTTCAGCACGTCCAGTGCCGCAGCCAGCAACTCCCGGCGGGCTTCCAATTCGTCGCGGGCCTCGTAATCGCCGGCCTGGTCGGCATCTTCGTCTTCCAGCCAGTCCTGCCATTGCATCGTGCCCTCGCCCTCGGAGCCGACGGTGGCATTCAGCGACGCATCACCGCCCGACATGCGGCGGTTCATCGAGATCACCTCGTCCTCGGTCACGCCAAGGTCCGTGGCAATCCGTTTGACGTTCTCGGGGCGCAGATCGCCATCTTCCAGCGCGCCGATGCGGGCCTTGGCCTTGCGCAGATTGAAGAACAGTTTTTTCTGCGCCGACGTTGTGCCCAGTTTGACCATCGACCAGGACCGCAGGACATATTCCTGGATCGACGCGCGGATCCACCACATCGCATAAGTCGCCAGCCGGAAACCTTTTTCCGGATCGAATTTCTTAACCGCCTGCATCAGGCCGACGTTCGCCTCGGAGATCACTTCGGCCTGCGGCAGGCCATAGCCGCGGTACCCCATGGCGATCTTGGCCGCGAGCCGCAGATGGGACGTCACCATCCTGTGCGCCGAGGCCGCATCCTGTTCTTCGACCCAGCGCTTGGCCAGCATGTATTCCTCTTCCGGCTCCAGCAGTGGAAACTTGCGGATTTCCTGGAGATACCGGTTCAGACCGCCTTCGGGCGTCGGGGCAGGCAGGTTTGCATAATTCGCCATATAAAGTGTCCCTCCCAAAATGTATAAGGACTTAACATTAGCGCATATGTGTTAGCGCCAAATCCTTTTCAAGGACCGCTTAAGGAATTGTTGTATGTTACCCCGGCGGAATGCGTCTGTGAATTGCATCACAAGCGTGAACACGCTTATTTGCCGGCAATTTACTGGCGCAACGCCGCCAGCAATTCCGCCATATCCTGCGGCAGCGGCGCCTCAAACCTGAGCGGCGCGCCCGTCACCGGGTGGTTGAATCCCAAAACAGCGGCGTGAAGCGCCTGGCGCGGAAAGTGCTGGACGGCCGCATGCGCGGCTTCGCTCAAGGCCTTGGCCGCCAGTTTGCGGCGGCCGCCATAGGTGGGATCCCCCACCAGCCCGTGACCGGCGTGGGCCATATGCACCCGGATCTGGTGGGTACGGCCGGTTTCCAGCCAGCATTCAACCAGCGCCGCGCAGGCCGGGTTGCCGAACCCTTCGCAGATGCGGGCCCGGGTCACCGCATGGCGGCCGCCCTGGAACAGCACCGCCTGGCGCTGGCGGTCGGTCTTATGGCGGGCCAGCTGGGTGGTGAGCTTGAGGATATTGCCCGGCTCGAAGCTAGCCCCCTTGACGCCGCGCAGCCGCGGGTCGTTGCCGTCCGGCACGCCGTAGCAGACCGCCTGATAATAGCGCTCTACCGTGTGTTTTTCGAATTGCACCGCCAGCCCCTGGTGGGCGGCGTCGGATTTGGCCACCACCAGCAGGCCGCTGGTCTCCTTGTCGATCCGGTGCACGATGCCAGGGCGCTTGACGCCGCCTACTCCCGAAAGGTTGCCGCCGAAATGATGCAGCAGCGCATTGACCAAAGTGCCGGAGGGCGAGCCCGGCGCCGGATGCACCACCATGCCGGAGGGTTTATTGATGACAATCAGGTCATCGTCTTCAAAGACAATCTCCAGCGGGATGTCCTCGGGGCCGATATGACTGTCCTCTGCTTCCTCCACGGTGATCGCGATCTGCGCGCCGGCCTCGACCTTGGCCTTGGCGTCCTGCACCACGGCGCCGTCCACCGTAAGCGCGCCCTCTTCGATCAGCCGGGCCAGACGGGTGCGCGACAAAGACGCCTCCTCTGGCACATCGCGCGAAACCGCTTTATCAAGCCGCTTAGGCGGGTTTTCCGCGATGACAAATTCAATCCGGCGGCTGCCCATGACTGATCCTTCCGAGACCGAAATCCAAACGGAGCCGCCGCAGATCCGGTTCCTGCGGCGGCTGGTGACCACGCTGACCGTGGTGATGATTGGCGGGCTTGTAGTGATAATCTCGCTGCTTGTCATCCGCTTGCAGGCAGGTGATACGCCGCTGCCCGCAGAAATCGCCCTGCCCGACGGGGTAAAGGCCGAGGCGGTCACACTGGGACGCGGCTGGATAGCTGTGGTCAGCCAGGACAACCGCATCCTGATTTTCGACCGCGAGTCCGGCGCGCTGCGCCAGGAAGTGCGGATCAAGGACTAGCCCCGCGGGTCAGGACCTGAGCAGAACCTTGTTGGAATCAATCGCCGCGGCGATCTGGGCATACTGCGCTTGCCGTTCCTGCGCGGATTCCGCGCTGCGCAGCAAAACTGTGCCTGCGTCTTCAAATATGCGGACGGCTTCCCGGTTCACTGCAGCCTGCGCGGACGGTCTGACAGGCGTCAGCGGCCGGGTGGTGCGTTCAGCCGGGTTTGCGGAACTGGTGACGCTGACCCGGCTCCGGCCCGGGTCGCTGTTCTGGCGGGCCAGCCGCTTGAGCCGGGCCGAGGTGTCCTGCAGCACATCGCGCACCTCGTCGTAATCGGTGCCCGCAGGAATGCCATCTGCAGCTGCTTCCAGCCGTTCCGAGAGGCAATCGACCTGAAGCGCCGAATCACCGGTGGCGCGGCAGAAGGCCTTGGCTGCGGACAGGGTGCCCAGCAGCTCGGTCAGAAAGGCAGCCGAACCGAATTCTCCGGCCGGAACCACGACTGTATAAGTCAGGGGTCCGGCGCCCTGTGCCAGTGCAGGTGCTGCGGCCAGACCCAGACAGGAAACCCCTGCGGTCAAGCTCTTGGCGGCTGTCTTAAACATATCGTTACCCTCGCATATCCCCGAAGAACCACGCATAGCGGTGCGGCAGCTGCGCGGCATCTCGCCGGAACATCGCCGCTGCAGCGCCGCCGTGTTGCCTGGCGCCCGGGCCTTCATTAACCTTAAGATGTTCCAAAGCATAAGGTTGTTTTATCATGTACACCAGTATCTTGCGGGCAGCGGCATTGATTGTCCCCCTGTCTCTTGCCGCACAGCCCGTATTTGCCCAGAGCGCGGACGCCGCATTGAACGAAGCCAAGCGGCGCGTGGCCTGCGGTGCCGGTGTTCCGGTCTCCGCCACCTATCTGGCAAACGGCACGCTGCAGGTGACTTGCCAAGCACAGGGCGCCGAGGCCGTGGCCCAGGCCGCCGCAAGCGGCCTGCCCGAAACCGGACTGTCCGCCGGAGCCGCCGCCGGAGCGGTTGCAGGGGTGCTGTTCCTGGTTCTGATCGCCGATGACGATAATGGCACATCGACCACAACAACGACCACAACCACAAGCACAACCGATTGAGGCCAGGTCCCTTTTGCCCGTTCTGCTGGAGCACATCCATTGCGTCCTCCAGCAGTATGGCATGCAGCGGCCGGCACAGCGCCACTGCTTTTGCCTGCCCCGCTTGCAGAAGATCTAAGGACCGCGCGGAATTGCGCGGCCTAAGGGCTAAATCCCTGAATAAAGCACCACAACCGCGGTCCCGGCTGCTGGCGCCCGGCGGGAGGCATGAACAGGCCGGCCGTTCAGCGGCCAGGAAAACCTGGGCTAGCGGCGGGAACCCGCAATAGAATTGAGACTGCAAAAACCGTGCCCGGCAGAAACGCCGGACTGCTGCCGCAGCTGGGATTGCCCAAGGTGTTTGATTGAGTGGTACCACCTCCCCGGCTCGAACGGGGGACCTCCTGATCCACAATCAGGCGCTCTAACCAACTGAGCTAAGGCGGCACTGTGGGGTCATTTATAGCACGTCCCGGAGGCGCGCAAGAAGTTTTTTTGCCTTTCCGCTGCAGAAATCCGCCACTTCCGATTGCCCGGTTCAATGGCCCGGATCCGGCCATAACGCCGGCTGAAAGTTATCCACAACCGCTTGCAATCATGCGCAATTTCCCGCTTCACTCAGAGCGGTCCGCCCTCTGGTTCCGGGAAAGACAACCGCCAGGTCTGCTCTACCAGGTCCTGGCCATAGCTGTGCACCGGATGGCTGTCCGTCAACTGCCAGCCAAAAGCCCGGTAAAGCGCGCAAGCGGTCTGGTGGCTTTCATGGGTTTTCAGCATCATGCCCCGGTACCCGGCTGCACGGGCAAACTCCATGCATTCCCGCAGCAGCCGCTTGCCCAGCCCCTTGCCGCGCGCCGCAGGCGTCAGCAGGAACAGACGCAACTGCGCTGTGGCGGCTTCCTTTTTCATGCAAAATACCGAGCCCAGCCGCTCGCCGCCGCTTTCCGCCATCCAGCCGCGTTCGCAGGCCGGATCGTGGCCCGCGCAGAAACTGTGCAGAATATCGGCGACCAGCGGTCCGAAAGTTTCATCAAACCCGGCCTCGCGGGCGTAAAGATCCTGGTGGCGGGCGGCCAGCCAGTGCATGTCGGTAGGAGCGAATCGGCGCAGGGTCACATCCATCATGCGAACAGCATAGCGCAAAGTCGGCTTGCCTTTCAGCCTGCCCCGGGCTAGCACCAGCTGCAATCCGCTGACCGGCATTGGAGTGTGCAATGAGTATCAACACCGAACGCGACATTGAGGCAAACATGCAAATCGGTCCGACCGATCAGGGTATGGTGCGGATTTTCATTGATACCGGCAGCGTTGAAATCCCGATGGACTTTGACCCGGAAGAAGCCGAGGAGATCGCCGAAGAGATCCGCGCCGCTGCGCAAGCCGCGCGCAGCGTCAAGTAGCGCAGCCTTTCCGGCACTCCGCCCCCGCCCTTCCGCGCTGAACCCGATGGCCGGGCAAAGCGGCGCAACAAGCGCCGGCAGCGTGCCGCAGGCACGCTGCCGGGCCCAAGGCCGCCAAGGGGTTCCGGCGCAGCCGGGGCACCTGCGGGCGCGGGAGTTGCCGCCAGCGCTCAATCCTCAGGCTCTTGATCTCCGGCCCCGCCCAGCAGCTGCCCGTCCCGGCCCGGGCGCGGGTCACGCAGGGCCTGCAGGCGGCGGGCGGAATCCATCGCGAATTTCTGGATCAGCTTTCTGCGGCGCGCCGGCGGCAGTTTGTCCTCCGGCGCCATGCGGATGATTTCGGCATCATACGGGTCTGCAATAATCAGCCCGGTGCCGTCCGGCAGCAGCTCGGTTGGAAACGCCAGATCCACCGCCCAGAAATAGCGGTCGCACCACTCCAAATAGCCCTCCCACTTGCTGTCGGACTGGAAATCAGCGCGGCTGGACTTGCACTCGATCACCCACAGCTCCCCCTTGGGACCCAGCGCCATCACATCCACGCGCAGGCCGCGGGCCGGCACAAACTCCTCCAGCGGTGCATAGCCCAGCGAGCGCAGATAGCGCGACACTCCGCGGGCGAGTTTCTGTCCAGGCTGCAGATCATCCATCATACGGGTAAATGTGAACAATTAGGGAACAAGTTGCAATCCCGCGGTTTTAACCGGAAACAACCCGCCAGCACTGCGTTCCCCTTGTAACAGCGCGCCGGGCAGACTATTTACGGCCTTGGCGGGTTCTGCCCTTCTTGTGACAGGCAGCATTCCAGTGGCCTTAAGCAATTCCACGGGAGCTGGCTCTGTTCGGACCCTGGTCCGTTTACCTGGCGCCCACCTGTACAAACAGGTCCCCGGGAATCAAAGCCGCACGGTTGATTGGTGGTCCCGCCGCATTTTCCCTTACCGCCAAGGAAAAACCGCGCCTTCCGGGTGGAAAGCGCGGGCGGATTGCGTTTTGCAATGTTTCAGCGGCGGCTGCGCAGCTGGCGCTCACGCTGGGAAAGCTCGTCAGCCGGAACACGCACCGGCTGGAGTTCATTAACCACAGGAGTGCCGCGGCGGGGCCCGCCGTCCTTCTCAGCCATGGCCATCACCGCCCAGGCAAACTGCACACCGGCAAAGACGATGCCATGCATGAACCATAATAGGAACACCGCCAAGAGGCCCGCGTCGGATGTGGAAACCAGCCCCCAAAGGTTCATCACATTGAACCAAAGCAGCATCGCCACAAATACGGCAGCAATCCCAAAGCCGATCACGACGTTGCGGATATACATCTTCACCAGTTCAGGCATCTGAGTCCTCCAGATATGCAATAGGAGGTTATCAGTCTTTACAGCGCCGTCCAGCGCTTCCGGAAAAATGAGCGGAATTTGCCGCACCCTTTGCGATTGGCAGTTTCCCAAAGAAAAAGGCGCACTCTGCAGCGCGCCCTTTTTCCATCGCAGTCCGGAATTACCGCCTCAGAAGGCTTCCGGTTTGGCTTCACGCGCCATGTGGTCCAGCACGGCGTTGACGAATTTCGCCTCCTTGCCTTCAGGAAAAAAGGCACGTGCGATATCGACAAACTCGTTTATCACCACTTTGGGCGGGGTGTCGGACTGGCTCAGCTCGGCCCCGGCCGCGCGGAACAGCGCGCGCAAGGTTGGATCGATCCGGGCAATCGGCCATTTCGCCACCAGGGCGCGGTCGGTCATCTGGTCGATCTGCGCCTGATGGTTCACGGCTTCGCGTATCAGCTTGCGGAAGATCTTGTTATCCCCCTCCGCCATCTCGTCACCCTCATAGACAGCGCCAAAGCGGTGGTCCTCAAACTCGACGATCACCTTGTCAAAGGTGAGGCCGCTGTGTTCCATTTGGAACAGCGCCTGCACAGCATAAAGCCGCGCTGCCGATCTCATCTGATTCTTGCCATTGCCCTTGGGGCGGCTGTCCTGGGTGCTCATACGCTGGTGGATCCGTTGTCTGTACCGGCGACCTGGTACGCCCCGGTGGGCGCCTTGAAACCGATGCCTTTGGTCTGGGCGCCCCACTTACGCGTGAGTGCGATCAGATGCAAGGCCGCAGCTGCCGCGCCGCCGCCTTTGTTCTGATCGGCCGTATCAGCCCGCACTTCGGCCTGTTTGCGGTTTTCCACTGTCAGGATGCCGTTGCCGATGCACAGCCCCTGCAGGCCCATCAGCTGGATCGCGCGACTGCTGTCGTTGCAGACGGTGTCATAATGGGTGGTTTCACCGCGGATCACGCAGCCCAGCGCCACGTAGCCGTCGAAATTCGAGGTCCGGTCGGCAATTGCAATCGCTGTCGGCACTTCCAAAGCGCCGGGCACTTCGACGATCTCGAAAGTTCCGCCTGCGGCTTCGATCTCGGCTGCGGCGCCGGTGACCAGATTGTCGGCGATATCCTTGTAATAAGGCGCCACAACAATCAGCATCTTCACCGGCTTGTCGAATTCCGCACGCGGCAGGGTGTAATGGGTTTCATGTCCAGCCATATCAATCGTCCTTCAGAATGGGGCGGCTGCCGGTGATGGACAGCCCATAGGCATCCAGCCCGACATATTTGGTCGAGGGCGAGTCGGTCAGCAGAACCAATTCGTTCAAACCCAGGCTTGACAGGATCTGCGCGCCGATGCCGGTCTGTTTGATGGTCACTGTCCGCGCGCCGTCTTCCTCATTGGCATAAAGCGCATTGCGGGGCTGGCGGAACAGGGTCACCACACCGCGGCCCTCTTCGGCAATGATCTCCATCGCGCGGGGCAGCTGGCGGGCCGATTTCGGGCCAAGTCCCAGAATATCGGTCGCCTCATGCAGCGCATGGGTGCGCACCAGCACCGGCTCCGGCGTGGTGATGTCGCCCTTGATCATCACCACATGCTCGATACCGTGGGTCTGGTCGGTGAACAGGCGCATTTCCCAGTCGCCGCCGATTTCCGAGGTCACGGTCTCGCGCGAGGTTTCCGTCACCAGATTGTCGTTGCGGGCGCGGTAGGTGATTAGATCGGAAATGGTGCCGATCTTCAGCCCGTGCGTCGCGGCGTATTCCACCAGATCGGGCAGCCGTGCCATGGTGCCGTCTTCCTTCATGATCTCGCAGATCACCGACGACGGGTACTGACCGGCAAGCCGGGCCACGTCGCAGCCGGCCTCGGTATGGCCCGCACGCACCAGCACCCCGCCCCGGCGCGCGCGCAGCGGGAAGACATGACCGGGGGTGGCAATATCGGCAGCAGTATTGTCGGGGTTGATGGCGGTGGCCACGGTCAGCGCCCGGTCGGCGGCAGAGATACCGGTGGACACGCCTTCGCGCGCCTCGATCGAAACTGTGAAAGCAGTCTCATGGCGCGACGAATTGTGCAGCGCCATCATCGGCAGGCCCAGCTCTTCGATTCGATCAGCAGGCAGGGTCAGGCAGATCAGCCCGCGGCCATGGGTGGCCATGAAATTGATCGCCGCCGCATCCGCAGCTTGCGCCGGGATCACCAGATCGCCTTCATTCTCGCGGTCCTCGTGATCGACAAGGATGAACATGCGGCCCTGGCGGGCCTCCTCAATGATGTCTTCAATCGGGCTGATGGCGTCGCGCAATTGCGCCTCAACCGGCCCCGGTGTTTCAAAGCTCATGTAGCAGCCTTTCGATGCGCAAAGGCAGCACGCCTGGCGCTGCGGGTTCTTTCCCTGCCAGATAGCCCACAGACGGGGCAAATGCCAGTCCCGCAAACGGCACAGAGGGGTCTGGACGCGGCTTGTGCATCTGTGCACAAATGATTTTGGATCCAATTATCGGGTCCAGGGCTTCATCGGGAAGGGAAAGACAGATGCGCGCATCCCGCATTATCCAGGCGGTTGAGGCACATGCCGAGGGCGAGCCGGGCCGGGTGATCACCGGCGGCATGCCGCTGTTGCGCGGCAATTCGGTGTTTGAAAAGATGCAGGACATGGCGGCCAATCATGATGATATCCGCCTGCAGATGCTGCGTGAGCCGCGCGGCAATCCGGGGCTCTGCGGCAATGCGATTGTGCCGCCCTGCCATCCGGAAGCGGACGCCGGTTTTATCATCTTCGAGCAGACCGAGTATCCGCCGATGTCAGGGTCCAATACGATCTGCGTGGTGACAGTCCTGCTGGAAACCGGCGTGGTGGCGATGGTGGAACCGGTGACCGAGCTGGTGCTGGAGGCGCCCGCCGGGCTGATCCGGGTGCGGGCCGAATGCCGGAATGGCAAGGTGACGCGGGTGGAATTCGAGAATGTGCCGGCCTTTGCGGTGCATCTGGACGCGCCGGTGGAGGTTGCAGGCCTTGGCACGGTCACCGTGGATGTGGCCTGGGGCGGGATGTTCTTTGTGCTGGCTGCGGCCGGAAGGCTGGGGATTACCCTTGATGCAGACAATGGCGCAGAGATCGTGCGGGTGTCGGAAGCGATCCGCCATGCCACTGCCGAGCAGCTGCCCGTAGCGCATCCTGAAAATCCGGAAATCACCGGCCCTACGATCACCAACCTGTGGGGCGCTCCGGTGGCAGATGGCACCCACGGCCGCGGCGCCATCACGATTTCAACAGGCCCGTTCGACCCGGAGCACCCGCATGACACCAGCGGCATCCTGGACCGGTCGCCCTGCGGCACCGGCACCTGCGCCAAGATGGCGGTGCTGCATGCGCGCGGCAAGCTGGGGATTGGGCAGGGTTATGTGAATGCCGGGCCACTGGGCACCACGTTCACCGGGCGCATCACAGCGGAAACGCAAGTCGGACCGTACAAGGCCATCATCTCCGCCCTGTCCGGCCAGGGATGGATCTACGGGCTGAGCCATTACACGCTGGACCCCAGCGACCCGTTCCCATTGGGCTATACCGTCGGCGACATGTGGTGACGCGCGCCGCCACGCGGCGCGCCACGCCCAACGCCTTGGGGAGCACTTCAGTGCTGCTCAAGGGGGCGGGAGCTTATGAGTGTGGCGGGATGAGGGGCGCTGCCCCTCGGCCTTGCGGCCTCACCCCGGAGTATTTTTGGAAAGATGAAGAGGCTGCGCCGTTTTAGCCGGCTTCCTGCAAACGTGCGACGTAGCGGGCCAGGGTGTCGATTTCCAGGTTGATGCGGCTGCCCAGCTTCACATCGCCCCAGGTGGTGACCTCCTTGGTGTGCGGAATGAAATTGATGCCGAAATCACAGCCATCCACATCATTCACTGTCAAGGAAGTGCCGTTCAGGGCAACCGATCCTTTGGAGGCAATGAAGCGGGCCAGGTCCTGCGGTGCGCGCAGGGTAACGCGGGTGCTGTCGCCCTCGTCTTTCAGCTCCACAACTTCAGCGACGCCGTCCACATGGCCGGACACGATATGGCCGCCCAGCTCGTCGCCCACCTTCAAAGCGCGCTCGAGGTTGATCCGCTTGCCCGTGGTCCAGCTGTCCAGGTTGGTCTTGGAGACAGTCTCGGCCGAGATCTGCACGTCGTACCAGTCCTCGCCCAGCGCAATCACTGTCAGGCAGACCCCGTCAGAGGCGATGGAGGCGCCGATATCGATGCTGGCAGTGTCATAGCTGGTACGGATGCGGGCGCGAAGGTCGCCTTGCTGCTCCAGTTCGGCGATGGTGCCAACGTCCGTGATAATGCCTGTAAACATGGGTCCGCTCCCCGCAGATGATGTGCCGATGCTGCCGCAGAGGTAGCCAAGCTGCGCGCGCTCCACAAGCCCCGGCTTGCCTTACCGCCCTTCGCGGCCATAGTTTCGCCCCAGTCAATTGTTAATCAATCCTTGAGACTGCCACCGTATTTCTGACACCGGGATGTCACGCCACCTGATGAAACACCGCAGCTTTCTGTTCCTGCAAGGTCCGCACGGGCCGTTTTTCGCCGCCCTTGGACGATTGCTGCGGGCTGCGGGCTGTGATGTGGCCCGGGTGGGGTTCAATGCGGGCGATCAGGCCTTCTGGCGCGGCAAAGACAGTTATTTGCCCTTCACCGGCAGCCCTGAGAATTGGCCGGAGGTGTTGGCCGGGCTGCTGGAAAGCCGCGGCATCACCGACATCGTGCTGTATGGCGACACCCGCCCTATTCACGCCAGCGCGATCAAAGCCGCGCAGCAACGCGGTATCACCGTGCATGTTTTCGAGGAAGGCTATCTTCGCCCCTATTGGGTGACTTACGAGCGCGGCGGCGCCAATGGCCATTCGCGGCTGATGGAGATGGACGTTCCAGACATGCAGGAGGCGCTGGCGCTGTCCGACATGGAAGCACCGCTGCCCCCCGCACACTGGGGCGATATGCGCCAGCACGTGTTTTACGGTGCGCTGTACCATTGGTTCGTGATGTTCCGGAACCGCAAGTACCGCAATTTCCGGCCGCACCGTTCATTGACGGTGACCAAGGAGTTCCGGCTGTATTTGAAACGGTTGCTGCTGATGCCCGTTCAGGCACTGGAGCGGCGGCTGGCGGAGCGGCGCATCCGCAATGGCGGGTTTCCCTATCATCTGGCGCTCTTGCAGCTGGAGCATGACAGCTCGTTTCAGATGCATTCGCCGTTCTCCAGCATGGGCGAGTTTCTGGAGGAGGTGATCCGCGGCTTTGCCGAAGGCGCCCCGCGCCACCATCATCTGGTGATCAAGGCGCACCCGCTGGAGGACGGCCGTGCCCAGGTGCGCCGCACGCTGCGCCGGCTGGCGCGCGAGCACAGCATCGAAGACCGGGTGCATTATGTGCGCGGCGGCAAGCTGGCGCAGCTGCTGAACGAGGCACGCACCGCGGTGACGGTCAATTCCACCGCCGGCCAGCAGGTGCTGTGGCGCGGCATTCCGTTGCGGGTGTTCGGGCGGGCTGTCTATGGCAAGCCTGAGTTTGTGTCCGAGCAGCCCCTGGCGGAGTTTTTTGCCGCTGCCTGCCGTCCGGACAGCCGCGCTTACAAGGATTACCGGCGGTTCCTGCTGGAAACCTCGCAGGTGCCCGGCGGCTACTACTCCCGCGAGGGGCGGCGCCAGCTGCTGCGCCAAGTGGCGGACATGATGCTGTCGGACGAAGACCCCTATGACGCGCTGCGCCTGGGCACAGCGGCACCGCGGCAACAGTTGCGTCTGGTGACCTGACTCAGCTGCGCCCAAAGACTGGATTTTTCCCTGCTGGCAGGTTAGGTTGCCCCTAAAACTTGAGGCAAACAATAATTGGTCGAGGAGACCGAGCAGTGAAATCCGTTCCCCTTCGCTGGGCGCGTCCAGTGGCGATGCTCGCAGCATTGACCCTTGCGGCCGCATGCGGCCTGCCCAAGGTCGGCCCCAACAAGCGCCAGATCTTTGCCGGTTCCGTGCAGCGGGAAGGCGATGCCTTCATCGTCTCCGTCAACGACCGCGTCGCCCGTGCCACCGCCGTGGTGCCGGCCCTTGGCTTTTCGTCAGGCTTTACATCTGCCGGCCGGCTGACCTCGGACACCATCCGTCCCGGCGATGTGCTGGGCCTGACGGTCTGGGAAAACGTGGATGACGGGCTGCTGGCCGCCGAGGCCACCAATTCCACCGTGCTGGAAGAGGTGCAAGTCGACAGCGCAGGCTATATCTTTGTGCCCTACGCGGGCCGCCTGCGCGCCTCCGGCAACACACCGGACCAGCTGCGCGAGACCATCACCAAAAAGCTTGAAGACCAGACCCCCGACCCGCAGGTGCAGGTGCGCCGTCTGGCCGGTGACGGTGCCACCGTTAGCCTGACAGGCGCCGTGGGCGGCCAGGGCGTCTATCCGATCGAACGCCCGACCCGCACCCTGTCGTCGATGCTGGCCCAGGCCGGCGGCGTGACGATCCAGCCGGAAATTGCCCAGGTCACCGTGATTCGCGGCCAGGAAAAGGGCAAGATCTGGTTTCAGGACCTGTTCGACCATCCAGAGCTGGATGTAGCCCTGCGCGGCGGCGACCGTATTCTGGTTGAGGAAGACACCCGCTCCTTCACCGCCTTGGGGGCGACCTCGGCCCAGGCGCGGGTGCCATTTGAAAGCCAGGACCTGTCAGCGCTGGAAGCGATTGCCCAGGTTGGCGGGCTGATTTCCACCGCCTCTGATCCGACCGGCGTCTTTGTGCTGCGCAATGAGCCGGCCGAGATTGCCAACCAGGTGCTGGGCCGCGATGATCTGATCGGGGCGCAGCGTTTGGTCTATGTGCTGAACCTGACCCAGCCGAACGGATTGTTTGTCGCCCGTGACTTTGTGATCCGCGACGATGACACCCTGTATGTGACTGAGGCGCCGTATACCCAGTGGACCAAGACCATTTCGCTGCTGGTGACACCAGTGGGGTCGCTGTCAAGCGTTTCCAGCGCCGTTGGCGGTTAAACCGCCGTGCGTCAAAGCGCTGGCCAGCACAAAGCCGGGAGCACTGCGTCCCGGCTTTTTGTTTACAATGGCGGTTTTCTGACCCAGCGCCGGGTGCGGCGGATCCTGCAGCTTTGCGGCTACCACATCCGGCTGGGACTGCCGCAGGCCGAAGATCTGGTTGGCATCTGGGGCGCCTCGCCCACAGCGCACCGGGGCCTTGCAGTCGCCGAACAGCGCGGCTGCGGTCTGCTGCGGGTCGAGGATGCCTTTCTGCGCTCGCTTCACCCCGGCCGGGCCGGCGAGCCGCCCATGGGGCTGCTGCTGGACCACTCGGGCATGCATTTCGATGCGGCGCAGCCGTCAGAACTGGAACAGCTGCTGGCCAGCCATCCGCTGGATGATGCCGATCTGATGCGCCGGGCACGTGATGCGATTGCCCGGCTCAAGAACGCGCATCTCAGCAAATATAACGCCTTTGATCCTGCGGCGGCGGCGCCGGATCCGGGCTATGTGCTGGTTGCGGACCAGGCACGCGACGATGCCTCAGTCACTGCATCGCGCGGCGACCGGGCGCGGTTTCTGGAAATGCTCGCCTTTGCCCAGGAGGAGCACCCCGGCGCGCGGGTGCTGATCAAGACGCATCCAGAGACGCTGCGCGGCTACCGGGCCGGGTATTATGAGCCCGGAGATGCAAGCGCGCGGGTGGAGCTGTTCACGGACAGCGTGTCGCCCTGGGCGCTGCTTGAGGGGGCCGTGGGCGTCTATACTGTCTCTTCGCAACTGGGGTTCGAAGCGATCCTGGCAGGCCACAAGCCACGGGTCTTCGGCCAGCCGTTCTACGCAGGCTGGGGGCTGAGCATTGACGATGCCCCGCCCGCCCGCAGACAGCGGCGGCTGACGCGGGCACAGCTGTTCGCAGCAGCGATGATCCTTTATCCGAAGTGGTACGATCCCTTCCGGGACGAGTTGTGCGGGCTGGAGACAGTCCTGGATAACCTGGAAGCCCGGGTACGGGCCTGGCGGGACGACCATCCCGGCTGGGCCGCTACTGGTATGCGGATGTGGAAGCGCAAGCCGCTGCAGAAATTCTTTGGCGCCGAGACGCGGGTGCTGTTCACCGAAGACCCGGCCAAGGCACAAGCCAGCGGACGCAAGCGGTTGGTCTGGGCCGGCAAGGCGAACGCGGCGCATGACGGTGCGGTCCGGGTGGAGGACGGCTTTCTGCGGTCCCGCGGGCTGGGGGCGGAACTGGTGCCGCCCCTGTCGCTGGTGGCTGACCGCCAGGGGATCTACTATGACCCGCGCCAGCCCTCGGATCTGGACACGCTGATTGCCCGCAGGGTTGAAATGACCCAGGCCGAGGAACTGCGGGCCGAGCATCTGGTGCGGTCTCTGATCCAGCACGGGGTGTCGAAATACAATCTTGGCGGCACCGCCCCTGCCCTGCCCGAGGGCCGCCGTATCCTGGTGCCGGGCCAAGTGGAGGATGACGCCTCAATCCAGTGCGGAGCGGGAGCCGTGAAGACTAACCTGGATCTGCTGCGCGCGGTGCGGCAGGCCAACCCGGACGCGGTGATTGTCTACAAGCCGCATCCGGACGTGGAGGCGGGCCTGCGCAAAGGCCGGGTTGCAGCAGAGGGGCTGGCGGATGCGGTTGCGTCCCACGCGGACCCCATGGCCCTGCTGGCTGACGTGCAGGAGGTCTGGACGATGACCTCCCTTCTGGGGTTCGAAGCGCTGCTGCGCGGGGTGCCGGTGACAACGCTGGGAACACCGTTTTATGCAGGCTGGGGCCTGACGGCCGATCTGGCTCCGGCGCCGCCGTGGCGGCAAGCCCGTGTCACGCTACTGGGCCTCGCCCATGCGGCGCTGATCGACTACCCGCGCTACTTCGACCCGGTGACCGCCCAGCCCTGTCCGGTGGAGGTTGCAGTGATGCGCCTGCGCCAAGGCCATCTGCCGCATCCGGGGCTAAGCAACCGGCTGCTGTCCAAGCTGCAGGGGCTGTTTGCCACCTACGCCCATCTCTGGCGTTGAACGGCGGCCAGTTGATCGGGAGCCCTCCCGCGCCCGCAGGACATCCTGGCTGACGCCAGCCCGCCCTTGGCGGCC